>CAYULH010000001.1:0-14834 GCA_964445645.1 uncultured Aureispira sp.
TAGCTAGTGCAAAAGAATCATTTTTTAGTCCGAGAACTTTTTTAAGACTACTTAATAGCCCATTCAAAGCAACAAAATGTAGTTATTATTGTAGTCTAAATAACTCTACCAAAAGCACTACAGGAATTGCTCAAAAATCCTTACCTTAGGCGAGTTAATCAAACACCTCAAAACATTGGGGGGTATATTTTAATAACTATTGCTTGAAGGTATGAATCAGTAATTACTTTGAGCAATACAAACTGTTGCTTAAAACTGGAAAAAATATGGAAAAGAACAAAGCAAAAATTGTTTATACCAAAACAGATGAAGCGCCCTACTTGGCTACCTTCTCTCTTCTACCCATTATCAAAACTTTTACTGGTGCAGCAGGCATCGAGATTGAGTTGAGTGATATTTCATTAGCCAATCGTATTTTGGCTAACTTTCCAGATTACCTCACTGAGGAACAACAGGTACCTGATGCTTTGGCAGAATTGGGGGAATTGGTATTAAAACCAGAAGCGAATGTAATCAAACTACCCAATATTAGTGCGTCCATCCCACAGCTTACCGCAGCCATCAAAGAATTGCAAGATGCTGGTTATGCACTGCCCGATTATCCAGAAGATCCTAGCAATGAAGAAGAAGCTTCTATCCAAAAACGTTACAATAAAATTAAAGGTTCTGCGGTAAACCCTGTATTGCGTGAAGGAAACTCCGATCGTCGCGCGCCAAAACCTGTTAAAAAATACGCCAAGAACAACCCGCACTCTATGGGAGCTTGGTCAGGCGATTCCAAAACGCACGTAGCTACTATGGGCAAAGGCGATTTTCGCTCCAACGAAAAATCAGTAACCATGGCCAGTGCTACAGAAGTACGCATTGAGCATGTCAATGCTGCTGGAACAGTAACGGTACTCAAGGAGGCGTTCCCGATCCAAGAAGGAGAGGTTATTGACAGCACCTTTATGAGCAAAAAACAATTGTTGGAATTCTTGGCAAAAGAAATCAAAGATGCCAAGGAACAAGGGGTATTGTTCTCCTTGCACATGAAGGCAACTATGATGAAGGTGTCTGACCCTATTATTTTTGGTCATGCGGTACGGGTATTCTTCCAAGATGTGTTTGACAAGCATGGTGCTGTTTTGGATGAATTGGGGGTAGATGTAAACAATGGATTGGGCGATTTGGTCAACAAAATCCAAAACTTGCCAGAAGAGCAACGTGCCGCTATTGAGGCCGATCTAAATGCTGCTTATGAGAATGGCCCTGACTTGGCTATGGTAAATTCTGACAAAGGGATTACCAATTTGCATGTACCTAGTGATGTAATTATTGATGCTTCTATGCCTGCTATGATTCGTACTTCAGGCCAGATGTGGAACAAAGAAGGCAAACAACAAGATACCAAAGCGGTAATTCCAGATAGCAGCTACGCAGGAATTTATCAAGCTACCGTAGAATTCTGTAAAAAACATGGTGCTTTTGACCCAACTACTATGGGAACCGTTCCCAATGTGGGGCTAATGGCTCAAAAGGCTGAGGAATATGGTTCTCATGACAAAACATTTGAACTAGCAGAAGCGGGTACGGTACGTGTTGTGGATGCCGAGGGCAATGCAGTTATGGAACATGAAGTAGAGGCGGGAGACATCTGGAGAATGTGCCAAGTAAAAGATGCGCCTATCCAAGATTGGATCAAATTGGCCGTTACTCGTGCAAGAGCTTCCGAAACACCTGCTGTTTTTTGGCTAGACGAAACCCGTGCTCATGATGCTGAATTGATTAAGAAAGTAAATACTTATTTGCCTGAGCATGATACTGAAGGACTAGAAATTCACATTCTATCGCCAACCAAAGCCATGGAATTCTCTTTGGCACGCATCAAAGACGGAAAAGATACCATTTCTGTAACAGGAAACGTATTGCGTGATTACAATACCGATTTGTTCCCTATCCTAGAATTGGGAACTTCTGCCAAAATGTTATCTATTGTTCCTCTAATGAATGGCGGCGGCTTGTTTGAAACAGGTGCAGGTGGTTCTGCCCCCAAGCACGTACAACAATTTGTAAAAGAAAACCACTTGCGTTGGGATTCTTTGGGCGAATTTTTGGCCTTGGCGGTTTCGCTAGAACACTTGGGCAATACCTTTAACAATGAAGCGGCATTGGTATTAGGGGCTGCTTTGGATGAAGCTACAGAGAAGTTATTACTCAATAGAAAATCACCTTCTCGCAAGGTCAATGAATTGGACAATCGTGGAAGCCATTTCTACTTGGCGCTGTATTGGGCACAAGAAGTAGCGGCACAAGATCGCTTGCCCGATTTGAAAGCTCCATTTAGCACTTTGGCGGCTACCTTGGCAGATAATGAAGAAAATATTGTCAATGCTTTGAATGAAATTCAAGGACAAGCTGTAGAAATTGATGGCTACTATTTCCCTAATGAAGAGAAAGTAGCAGCAGCTATGCGCCCTATTGAAGTGTATAATCAAGCGTTGGAGACCTTGTTGAGCAATGTCTAAAATTATGTTGATAAAGTTTTGATAAACAAGCTTTTAAGGGTTTGTTGTGAGAACAGCTTTAGGATTTTCCTAAGGCTGTTTTTTTTATGTTAACTATCTTGAAAAGATGATAATTTTTATGTTTTTGTTATGAATGTGTTAATTGCTGCACTACTTAATTGGTAATCAATTATCTATCTAAAATAAATAACAAATAACAAATTCCCCTTTTCTATTGTTAATACTAGTAAAGTGCTATTTTTGTAACTCTAATACCACCTAATGGTAGCACGATATTCATCACCATTCTGAAACTAAAATCAACATGCGACAACTTTTACTCTTATACGGCTTATTAAGCTATTTTTTCAATTGTTCACTACAAGCACAAACCCAGATTGCTTATCAAGGCTTTGAGCAATCAGCATCCGATACTTGGGGCTTGACTTTTTCTAGACCTCCTTGTAATGTTTCAGGTGATATTTGGGATTTTTCTACAGGCTTATCTGGATTACTGCCCTCCCAAGGGGCTAGTTTTTGGGCGGTGCAGGATTTGCTAGGAAACTGCGGCAATGCTAATGGTGAAACGCTATTTTTTGCCAATACCTCCGTAGCAGGTTTTAACAATGTGACCATTCATTTTGATTATGATATTGTGAGTTTTGATAACCTTGACGATGTCTTTTATACAGTTATTTTGGATGGTGTAGCCCAACCACAGGTTCAATTAATTATTGGAGGAACAGGAACGCCAATGGGAAGCGGAACAGGCGCAACTTCTACAGGAGGCTATGTTACCGAAACCATCAGTATTCCAAATGGAACCAATACAGTAGGGCTAGAAGTCTTGGTGGTTCAAAATGGAGCGACGGATCGTGCTGCTTTTGATAATTTTATCCTAGAAGGTGATGCAGGAGTAACTTGCACACATACGGTTACTGCTTATGCTCCTAGTACGGGTCCAGTAGGCACAGAAGTACGCATAACAGGCACGGGCTTTACCAATGCTTCTACGGTTTCTTTTGGGGCAGCCCCTGCCAGCAATGTACAATTTGTAAGCTCTACAGAACTCATTGCCACTGTTCCGCCAACAGCAGTGACAAGCAATATGGTAGTCACAGAAAGTACCTGTGATGTGATAGCAGGCACCTTTACGGTTATCGAAAGTGATGTTAGTTGTAGCCCTATTTTTAGTGGCCTAATTATCAGTGAAGTATTTGATAACAATGGAGGCGCACTAGGTTATATAGAATTATATAATGGAACCAATGCAACTATAGATTTGACGTTGTTTCAAATTGACCGTTTTGGAACCTTGATAAGGGTTAATCCAAACTTTAGCTATACCTTTCCAGCTACAGGCATTGGCTCTAGCATTGCACCGGGGCAAGTATTGGTTGGAAAAGTAAGTACAGAATTAGGTGGGGCAGAAGATTTTACTTTTGGAGGCAGTGCCAATGGTTTTAACGCCGAAGATCGTTTAGAATTGGTATTGACTGCAACAGGAGCCATTGTGGATGATTTTCACGATGAAACAGTGCGTGCTAGAGGTTTTGTTTATCGTAGAAATACCACAGTAACAGACCCCAATCCTGCTTTTGATATGAGTGAGTGGACAACCGCTACCACAGGGGACGTTTCTAATTTAGGTTTATTCAATTCTACCGCCTCTACCACCGCTCCTACCATCACGAGCCAACCCACAGATGCCAATAGTTGCGCCATTAATTTATCCGTCACCGCTACCCCTTCTGGTGGTGGTGCTTTAACCTATCAATGGTTTTTTAATCCTAATGATGGAACTACAGCCGGCTGGTCAGTGGCTACAGCCGGGGACTTCCCCGGTACCACTTTTAGTGGTGCAACCACCAATAATTTGCAAATTTCAGGCAATACAATCCCCTATGATGGCTATCAGTTTTATTGCCAAGTAACAGAAAGTGGCAGTTGCAATGCCATTACCGAAGCGGTTCAATTTGACCTGACGGTAGATCGGTTTTTCCGCTCGACAGGAACGGGCAACTGGACCGATCCTACTACTTGGGAGATGGCCACTTCTGCAGCTGGGCCGTGGTCGCCAGCTTGTACTTATCCTTTGGCAGGCAATAGTGATTATGTACATATTTTGGCAACACATGAAGTTACAGTCAATCAAGATATATTGGTGGATGAAGTGGTGGTAGAATTTGATGGAGAACTTATTATTGCGAATAACCAATTATTAGAATTGGCCAATGGAACAGGGGTGGATTTATTGGTAGAAGGTATTCTGACGGATCATGGAAATGGTGCTGGCAATGGAATTAACTTTTCTAATAATGGGGCTACTTGGAGCTATGGAGCCAATGGTACGGTAGTCAAAACAGGTTCTAGTTCTGTAACACAGTACAGGGATCATTATGAAACAGGTATTGCCAATGTACCCACAACAGCTATTTGGATTTACCGATTTACAGGCAATAGTGCCAATGTAGCAGTGGTAACGCTCAATATGTTTTATCCTAACTTGTATTTTGAGGCGACCAATGGAGCGCATAGTTTTAGTGGAGCAGCAGAACGCTTTAGTGGAGCTAGTGGTTTTGCCACTGTTAAGGGCAGTATGTTTGTTGGAACAACAGGAACGGCTGCTGTAGAAGTCTTTAATGTCAATACCAATGCCACGCTAATGCAAGTGCAGGGCGATTTGATTATTGGTGGAAATGGCTTTGCAGGAACCTCTGTTTTGCACAATAACCAAGCTGGAAACATAGGAACGGGAATAGAAGTCTTTGGCACTTTATTAATCAACAGCGATGGCCAATTGAATTATTCTGATGGTATTGCTTCTACTGCCGATGGCCGTTTTCGATTGCATGGCAATTGGACCAACAATAACTTTGCGGATGGCTTTGTAGAAGGAGAGAGTACGGTAGAATTTGTGGGAGGCATCTTGCAATTGGTCAACAAATTGGCAACTTCTGAACGTTTCTACAATGTTGTGGTCAACAAACCCAATGGCTTTTTGCAGAATAATGTCAGTGATATGATTGTTGGGAATGACATGTTGTTTGCTAGGGGCGTGGTACGCACTTCGAGCTTTACCTATTTAGTGTTTGAGGAAGATGCCACGGCCACCAGTGCTTCTGATTTGAGCTATGTAGAAGGCCCTGTGGTAAAGGAAACCTTTACGGGTACGCCTACCACATTTACCTATCCTACGGGCAATAATAATATCTACGGCCCTATTGGCATTGAAACTAGATTTCATTTGGGTGAGCCTTTTGTAGCGCAATATCACAATACGGGGTATGGTGATTATACGGTTAATACCACGGAGCTAGATCACGTGAGCCGTATAGAGTACTGGGATTTGGACGAGCGCAATGGTGGCTCGGGCGAAAACCTAAGAGTTACCTTGCACTGGGGACCACACAGTGATGTTATTACTACCAGCAGCCTGCGTGTCGCCCATTTCTTTACCCAAGCACCAAGCATTAGCGACCAATGGGAACTGGAGGGCAGCAGTCCTGTTATTACGGGAACGGCAACAAGAGGAAGTGTACAATCGGATTTTGTTACTTCTTTTAGCCCTTTTACCTTGGGCGATATTTTGTGGCAAGCTTCTCTGCCTTTGGATTTGTTGCGTTTTGAGGTAACGAAAGTAGAACAAACAGCCGATATTGTATGGGAAGTAGCCAATGAACATGCAGGCGACAAATATTGCTTACAGAGAAGTGCGGATGCTCAAAACTTTGAGAACATTGCTTGTTTTGACGCTACACAAGATCAAAACTTTGCCCGCTACCACTACCTAGATGAAAATCCATTGTTTGGGTATAATTATTATAGAATTCATCAGGTAGATTATGCTGGTGTAAGTGATTACAGTCCTACCAAAGTACTAGAATTTGCGAAAGCGAATCGCATAAAAGTCTATCCTAACCCAACATCGGGTACCTTAGTATTAGAATTGCCTGACCTAACAACTACTTACACTATTCGGGTAGTAGATGCCTTGGGTAGAGTTTTGATAAATACGACAAGAGATGGCCGCAACAATCGCCAACAATTGGATGTGAGTGCCTTGGCAATAGGAACCTATGTTCTACAAGTAGAAACGGCTACAGGCATTGTCGATCAACAAAAAATCACGGTAGTGAAGTAAGCTACCACACGAACAACCTAACTTTTTTGAAAGCAAGACTGATATTTATTGGTCTTGCTTTTTTTTTGGTGGAGATAGGGCAATTCTGAAAAACAAAACAGCCCCAGCATAACTGAGGCTATATAAATGGTATTTTCTTGTAGAATTCCTAATACTACTAATGGTCTTTGTTCAAAAAGTTGAGCAAGATAGTATTTAATTTATTAGGCTTATCCAGCATCATCCAATGTCCAGCCCCTTCCAATTTTTTGTAGGTAAAATTGGAGGACAAATCTGTTGAGAGCTTAACTTGTTCCTCGCCTAAGTAATCATCGAGGGTACTCCATACCCCTAGCACTGGGATGCTGATTTTTTCGGCGGGAGTTTCAGGAGGCTCATTGGTTGGCGTATAATCAACCCCCGGTTGTGCTAGTAAATGTTGGAAATTTGCACGGTACCAATTCAAGCCTGTGGTAAGCCCATTGTCTTTTTGTTCGAGTTGTTCAATAACCTGCTCTATTTCTGGATGTTTTCCTAAAAACTTTTTCATGAAATCCCAATTATAACTGCACAAGGTCATTTCGGCCAATCCCACTTGCAAAAATAAATAGATGTACCAAGACTTTTGCTTTTGTTCGACCGTAGCCCAAGCAGCATTGGTCAAAGAACCTACCGATAATGTTGTAAATGTGTGAAATCTATGCTCAAAGGTTTGTGCTAATGCCCAAGCCAGTGCAGCCCCCCAATCATGGCCTACGAGGTGAACTTTTTCTAGATTTAGGGCATCAAGTACGCCTATCATATCACCCACCAAAAGAGGCATCGCATATTGTTCACTTTCTATAGGTCGAATCGAATTGCCAAAACCCCTCAAATCGGGAGCAATGACTCTAAAACCAGCGTTTACTAGCGCTGGTATTTGGTTTTTCCAAAGTTCTTTGGAGTCAGGAAATCCATGCAACAGTAGCACAGGAGTGCCTGTACCTTCATCTATGATGGCAAATTCTCCATTGGGCGTGGAAAGTGTTTTTTCGTCAAACATAATTTTGTTTTTAATGTGTTGATTGTGTTTTTAAATTGTCTGTAAATATAGCTTTATTTATAAATAAAAACATTGCATTACAATACAAACCACCCATCAATCCTCACTACTCCCAACTTGCCCGCTCAAGAGCAGCCCCAAACCACCACACAATAGCACAATAATGACAATCAAATCAAAGGCAGACATGTACTGCAAACTAAAGCGTGTATTGGCTACTACTCCAAAAATCAAGGCCGCCAGCGAACCTACTGTTACCAACCAGCCCAAGGGATTCTTACTATTAAAAAACAACATACCCACGCCCAGCATAAACACTATCATGATAGAACCAGAGGTAACGCCAATCCCTCCTACATTGAATAGGGAATAACGTCCGTGAAACATATTGCCAATATCTACCCGAATGGCATTGAGCATCAAATAAAGGCCACCTACAAACATAAAAAAGCCCATTACAGAGCGTCCAAATTTACTTCCCATAATTTACAATAGAGTTTGGTTTGGTTTAGTAATAACTAGAGAACAATACAAGGATAAGAAAAAATTCTCAGAAGCAAAGTTTCTATTTTACCACTTAGCTGCTTATTTTGTAAAAATCAGTATAGAACAACTTTACAATGCTCAATCAACACTCTATGACTACCAAAATCACCTCTTTTGAAGATTACCAGAAGACTTATCAAGCAAGTATTCAAGATCCTGCTGCTTTTTGGGCGGCTCAAGCAGCTACTTTTGAATGGAAAAAGCCTTGGGAGGAAGTGGTGGATTGGAATTTTGAAGCACCTAATGTGCAGTGGTTCAAAGGGGGGCAGTTGAATATTACAGAAAATTGCTTGGATCGGCATCTTACCACTAGAGGCGACCAAGTGGCCTTGATTTGGGAACCCAACAACCCTGAGGAAACAACGGTAACGTATACCTATCAGCAATTGCACAAAGCAGTAGGACAGGCCGCCAACGCCCTCAAAAAAATGGGCATAGAAAAAGGCGATCGGGTTTGTTTGTACATGCCGATGGTGGCCGAATTGGCGATTGCGGTATTGGCTTGCGCCAGAATTGGAGCGGTACACTCGGTCGTTTTTGCAGGTTTTTCGGCCAAGGCACTGCGGGATAGGGTAGAGGATGCACAGGCCAAATTGGTCATTACAGCCGATGTCAATCATAGAGGGGCCAAAGTGATTCCCGTTAAGGCAGTAGTAGACGAAGCCTTGGCTACAGGAGGGGATTCTGTAGAACATGTATTGGTCTACCAAAGAGGGCAAGAGGCTGTTCCCATGCAGGCCAATAGAGATGTATGGTGGCACCAAGCCTTGGAGGGCATGAGCAGTGACTGTCCTGCTACTGTGATGGATGCCGAAGATATGTTGTTTATTCTGTATACTTCGGGTTCTACAGGTCGTCCCAAGGGCGTGGTGCATACTTGTGGGGGCTATATGGTGTATACGGCTTATTCTTTTCAGAATGTATTCCAATACGAAGAAGGCGATATTTACTGGTGTACGGCCGATATTGGTTGGATTACAGGGCATTCTTATATTATTTATGGGCCATTGCTTTCAGGAGCTACAACTATTATGTTTGAGGGAACGCCCACTTATCCCAATGCAGGGCGTTTTTGGCAAATTTGTGAAAAACACCAAGTCAATCAGTTTTATACCGCTCCTACAGCCATTCGGGCACTGCAAGCGCATGGCGATGACCACGTAGCTCCTTATGATTTGAGCAGCCTAAAGGTATTGGGAACCGTAGGCGAACCCATCAATGAAGAAGCTTGGTATTGGTACCATGAGGTGGTGGGCAAACAGCAATGCCCCATTGTAGATACTTGGTGGCAAACCGAAACTGGAGGCATTATGCTCAGTGCCTTGGGCGCACACAGCCCACTCAAAGCCTGTTTTGCAGGCTGGCCACTGCCAGGTATTCAGCCCTGTTTGTTGGATGCCGATAGCCAAGAAATTGAAGCAGCCGAGGTAGAGGGCTTGTTGTGTATTAAGCATCCTTGGCCGTCTATGATACGAACCACTTATGGCGACCACGAGCGTTGCCAGCAGGTGTATTTTAAGCCGTTTGAGGGCTATTATTTTACAGGCGATGCTGCCAAGAGAGATGAAGAAGGGCGTTATCGAATCATTGGACGAGTAGATGATGTAATTAATGTTTCTGGACACCGTTTGGGGACTGCCGAAATAGAAGATGCCATCAATGGGCATATCAAAGTGGTAGAATCGGCTGTAGTGGGCTATCCGCACCCTATCAAGGGCCAAGGTATTTATGCTTATATTGTTACAACAGAAAATATACAAGATGTAGATAACCTAAAACAAGAGATCGCTTATATTGTCCATAAGAATATAGGCTCTATTGCCAAGCCCGATCAAATCCAGCTGGTCGCCGATTTGCCCAAAACACGCTCGGGCAAAATCATGAGACGACTGCTTCGCAAAATTGCCACAGGCGAAACCGAAAATCTAGGCGATACCTCCACACTACTCAATCCCGAAATTGTACAAGCCTTATTAGACCAAAAAAAATCCTAAAGCCGTGAAAGAACTGGTCGGAAACATTGATATTTACCTATTAGATCAAATCTTGAAAGGGCGTTATGACCAAAGCCAGCGCATTTTGGATGCTGGTTGTGGCGCTGGGCGCAATTTGTTTTATTTCTTGAAACAAGGGAAGGAGGTATATGGCGTAGATGCCAACACCGAAGCCATAACTAACCTCAAAACATGGTGTCAGGAGCAATTTCCTGATTATCCATTAGAGCGTTTTCAGGTGCAGGCGGTAGAAACCATGCCATTTGAAGATGCTTTTTTTGATGTGGTGATTAGTAATGCCGTCTTGCATTTTGCACAGAACAAAGCGCATTTTGAGGCAGAATTGCAGGCTATGTGGCGTGTTTTGAAGCCCCAAGGGCATTTGTTTGTGCGTTTGGCCTCTAGTATTGGGCTGGAAGATAAAGTGATTGAGGTAGGCGCAGGGCAGTTTTTATTGCCTGACGAATCCATACGATTTTTGGTCACAGAAGCGGATTTATTGCACTACACCCAACAACTGGGCGGCATTCTAACCGAATACATCAAAACTACCAATGTACAAGGTTTGCGTGCCATGACCACTTGGTGCCTCCAAAAGCCTTAAGCTCCTCTAAATTTAAGGCACTGCTTTTGTTTCATTTTTTTGTCAAACAGAACAAAAATAGGCTCTTTATTTGTAATAAGTCTAATTAAGCATTATCTTGCTCATGTTTTAGAACACCAACATTATTCGGTTCAAATTATCAATCAGATGAATCCATTAGAATTGCACTTAGTACCTGCTCCTTTAGCTCCTGAAGTTAGCTGCAAAAACTGTAAAAAAAAATGTTGTAAAAAATACAAAAAAGGCAAAAAACAATGTAAACGTTGCCCCAAAGAACCACAGTTGTAAACTTGCCGTTCTACGTCTTTCCAAAAAGAAAAACCATTTAGTGACCCTACAAGGCTACTAAATGGTTTTGTTATGTTTAGTGTTAGAACATTTCTTACAAACGCCCCTTCTTAGGTTTTTCGGTAAAAATAATATCTACCCTTCTATCGCCCGCTTCGCCCTTGGAGCTGCCAGCCGAACCTTTGTTGGGATCTTCCTCACCCAAAGGAACCACCTTGACCAAGGAAGCATCCAAGCCCTTGTTGACCAGATATTGGCGTACTTGAGCCGCTCTCCTCATAGACAATTCCATGTTCCTTTGTGGGTCGCCATCTGTACTCGCATTGCCCTGAATAAACACCTGAATTTCATTGCCCTTATTCTTAGAATCTTGCAAAGTTTGTAGTACAGCATCCAAATTAGCTTTGGAAGTTTCGCTCAATTGGGTAGCACCCGAACCAAAAAATACTTGTCCTACTTTTTTGTATTGTAGGGGTTGTTTTTTGATGGCTTTTCGCAATTCCTCAATGGCCGCTATATTGGTGTTAATATCCGAACTCTGCTTTTGCAAGGTCGTTTGTTGCTGCTCTAATGCTTCTTCTTGTTGTTGTAATTGCTCTTGCTGCTCTTGCAATTTTTCCGCATTCTTCTCTGTTCCAGCAACAGTTTGCTCCAGTACATTAGAAATAGAATCGGTACGCTTCTGGTTGTTTTGAAGCGTTAGTTCCAATTCCTCATTTCGCTTTTGCAAATCACCCACATTATTTTCTAATATCCTAATTTTAGGATTTTCCCCAAAACGATATGCCAACATAAACTCATGCTGAATGCCCATGCTGTTTTGAATAGCCGCCCCCACATTAGGACTAAAAGTATAGGCAAAAATGAACTTGCGTTTGACTTCCACACCAATCGTCAGATCCAAATTAGCAGTAGAAATAGCATTATTACTAGAACGATAACCTACACCAATCCAACCCAAACCTTCCATACCCACAATCACATTACCTTCCAATTGTACCGGTACATCCTGAATAATACGCGCCAAAACAATAGGCTTGATATAAAAAGGATGGGGCTTCTCGCCCTTATTAAAGGTATACTTATAGCTCGCCAATCCAAGAAATTGACGGGTATTGACATAATTGACCCGTCCACTTTGCCCCAAAACGGGATTCAAACCAATATTCAGCCCTTGCAACATAGAAATACCCACGTGCAAGTCACGCCATTGATAATCCAAACCAGCACTAAAATCAAAGGTTGTACCTGCACCCTCAGATGGTAATAATTGTTGGTCATTGGGATTGTCCACAATCGCATCGGGATAATTAAAACGCTGGTGTATAAATCCCAAAGACAAACCAGCACTCAAACCATGCTTAAATTCGGTAGATTTCTGAAAAGGAATATGATAGGCATAACTCCCCAAACCGCCAATGTTGGTTGTAAGGTGCGCCTGATCGACATAGAACATGCCCCCCAATCCCATATCGCCTAGTTTGTCTACCCGAATAGGCGCTTCGAGGCTGGCAATGCCACTAAATGGAGAACTGGGCAAATCCGTCCATTGTTTTTTGAAATGAAAACTGGCTGTACCAAATTCATTTTGCCCTGTTCGAGCAGGGTTGTATAAATAAGGATTGTAAGCATAATGATTGAGCAAAGGAAACTGTTGCGCTTGTGTGCTTAGTGACCAAGCAACCAATATGGCTATAACAAGGATTTTATTTTTTATAATCATGATAATAAATTGCATGATGAAAGAATAGCAAAATAGCAGTGGAAACTAGGTTTAGTAGTTTCCACTGCTTCCTTTAGAGGGGGGCTTAACGTTTGATCGTCACAGCACCTTTAACCACCTCTTGAGTTTGTTCAAAATAAATGATATACCAGTACGTTCCATCAGGTAAATTTTGACCATTGAGCCTACCATACCAGTCATTTTGATAATTCTGTGTGTTCAGCACTTCTATACCGCCACGAGTAATGATTTGTAAGGTATAAGGCCCTACAGAAGCATCTTGTAAAACATCAACTCGCCAAAAATCATTAATTCCATCGCCATTAGGCGTAAACAAATCTACAATTTTGAGATCTTGCAACGGCGGACGAATGACATTAATAGTGACATCATCGGTGGCCGTACAGCCTCTGGTTGTTGTTCCCAATACAGAGAAGGTATAACTGCCCACACTAGGCGCATTAAATACAGGACTGCTGCTAGTTGGATTGTCCAAATTGGTAGCTGGAGTCCAATTATACAGGGCTGTTCCTGTTGCTTGTAGGCGGTAAGGCGTACCCAATTCAATGGTCGTATCCACACCAGCATTGACCACCGCAGGCGCTAGTATCTCAACCGCTGTAGTGTATACACTAGAACAGTTGCCAACCGTAACCGTTACCGTATAAGAGCCATCAGCATCCGAGGTTACGCCTGTAATACTAGGCGCTCTAGTAGTGGCCGTAAAGCCGTCTGGCCCTTCCCAAGCATAAGTTGCCCCAAACACACTTTCCACACTCAATTGCAAATCATCCCCAATACAAACAGGACTATTGCTACTAGCCATACCTGCATCGGGCAAGGCCGTAATCATAACCAGTGTAGAAAGCGGCGCAGAACTACAGCCTGTGGCAGCATCTGTAGCGACCAAAGAATAGAACCCTTGGTGATCGATTTCTCGAACACCATTGACACCAGCATTGCTAGTAGTGGCTGCAAAACCATTCGGCCCTGTCCAAGCATAAGCCAGAGCCGTAGAAGGATTGGCGGTGGTCAAGCTCAACGTATCGCCCTCACACAAAGGACTGTTGCTGCTCACCGCTCCCAATACAGGACGTGCATTGATAGTTACGGTAGTAGAAGCACTGGCAGAGGTACAGCCATCCACCGTTACAGCCACATCATAAGTGCCTGCTTGGCTTGCGGTAGCATTGGGCAAAGAGAAACTGGCCAAGGTAGAGGTAAAGCCATTGGGTCCTGTCCAGAAGTAGCTGCCTCCTTGGATGGCACTAGCTTGCACAAATACATCATCCCCTTCACATACAGGGCTGTCATTAAAGGTAGCTGGTGCAGAAGGCACAGCCTTAACCGTGACCTGAATAGTAATGGCAGTAGAAGCACAATCACCTCTTTCTTCTATTACGGTATAATTGTAATTGCCGGCCGCTAAAACACCCACTGTATGGCTTTGTGTAGCCGTTCCAGCCATAGCTAGTCGTGCAATTTCCACATTGTTATTATCATAAAAAACTAAATCGCCAATACCTGAACCTGTCGCAGATAATACTACGGGATCATTGGCACAAACGACCACATCATTGGCTGTTGGTGCAAGAGGTTGTGCATTAACTATTGCTTGTACAGGCACAATGGCACTTAGACAACCTGTAGATGGATCAACTTGACTAACGTAATAAGTAGCATTTTGAGTCAATACAGGTGTGGTCAAGTTAGGCCCTGTGGATAATTGATTAAGCCCAGCAGGATCGCTATACCAAGTGATAAGCCCAGCAGCAACGGCATTTAAATTCGCTGACTGACCCGCACAAATCGTATCATTCGTAATTAATGGATCGGTAGCAGCAGGGAAAACCACAACCGTAACGGTAGTAGCTGCGCTTTGGCAACCATCGGCATTCGTTTGGGTCACAAAGTAATCAATACCCCCACTAGCACTTAGCACCCCAGTTGTATAACTACTCCCCGTACCAACCAAATTGGTCAAGGCTGCATCGCTAAACCATTGTACATTAGTACCTGTGGTGGTGA
>CAYULH010000001.1:14934-46281 GCA_964445645.1 uncultured Aureispira sp.
GGGTGGCGGTATTGCCTGTACAAATCGTTGCGCCAGCCGCCACAGGAGCAGCAGGCAATGGATTGACGGTAGTACTAATAGCCACTGCATCCGACAAGCAAGCGCCATCATCTGCTCTCACAAAGAAGGTAGCACTGCCTACAGGCAATGCACCAGCATTGAAACTAGCCGAGCCATTGGCACCAGCCGTTACGCTGCTCAATTGCGTATTGGCATTATCATAAAAGACCAAATCACTACCAGCACCCGTAGCATCTAGGATGACATCTTCGCCATCACAAACCACAACAGGAGTAGTAACACTAGGCGTAATAGGCAATGGATTGACGGTTACTTGCACAGCGACCAAAGCACTAGGACAACCCGTAGCAGGGTCAGTTTGCTGGACGTAGTAGTTTGTATTTTGGTTGAGAACAGGAGTGGTCAAGTTAGCTCCTGTCGCAATTGGGTTGAGTCCAGCAGGATCGCTAAACCAAGTAATCGTACCCGCCGCTGTAGCGGTAAGCGTAGTAGTTTCGCCTGCACAAATGGTGTCATTAGCCGCCACAGGATTAGCCGCAGCAGGATTGACTGTTACGGTAACGGTAGTAGCTGGACCTTGGCAGCCATCGGCACTGGTTTGTGTCACAAAGAAGTCGGTAGTAGTGGTGAGAATGCCAGAGGTATAACTGTTGCCATTACCCACTAAGTTGGTCAATGCTGCATCGCTAAACCACTGTACATTAGTACCTGTGGTGGTGAGGGTGGCGGTATTGCCTGTACAAATCGTTGCGCCAGCCGCCACAGGAGCAGCAGGTAGAGGATTAACGGTTACACCAATCAGAGACAAGGGAGATATACAATCTCCATCAAATTCGGCAACATAAAAACTATAACCACCTGCTGCCAATGCTCCTGCATTAAAGCTTGCTGTGGGATTGGTAGGTGATTGGGTAGTTCTGCTAATTTCTACTTGGTTGTTATCATAAAAAACCAAATCTCCATTGCCCGAGCCTGTTGCGCTGAGTACGACATTTTCGCCCTCACAAACTACAACAGGTGTACTGCTAGGCATATTGGGTAGGGCATTTACCACCACTTCTGCAGCGGTTAAAGGGCCGACACAAGAGCCTACCGATTGGGCGGCATAGAAAACCGTATTTTGGGATAGAATAGGTGTATTAAAGGTTAAGGTTGGGGCAGTACCAGTAGCTAAGGGTACTTGTCCCAAAGGATCGGCAAACCAAGTTAAGGTACCCGTACCCGTTGTGCTAATGGTAGCGGTTTCGCCTGCACATACCGTATCTAGGGTTACCGTAGGGCCCGCTGATGTTGGAATCACATCAAAGTCAAAATAAACAGGCGTAGACCAGCCACAACAATCGTCTCGTAAACGCAAGCGAATCCGATAATTAAGCGTAGTGCCTGTTACGGCTGTAGGAAAACTCGCCACTTGTGTATTAAATACCGCAACAGGGGTATTCACATCATTGGCTTGCTCAAACAAAATCCACTCGTATTGGTCGGCAGGAGTGGTGGTATTCATATTAAAAGTCTGCCCTTCGCAAATGGAACTTTGCATAGCCGTTCCAAAGGCTGGGAGTGGGCGTGCGGTATTAATTTGAATAAAATTGCCATAAGTGACCCCATTAATAGCAATATCTTGGCTACCAACTGTATTATAACTGATAATAGCTGTATTAGAACTGTTATTATAAGAACTCACACCACTGTTCAAATCAGGAATATAGCTGGCATTGCTCGGCAAGCCCCAAGTACCTGTGCTTTTGGTAATGATAATTTCAGAGTTCTGGCAACCTTCTAAGGGTTCGTTGGTAATAAAACCAGCAATAGGAGGGCTAGAAGAGGGGGTTATGACAGAACTACTGACTGCACGAACAGCTTCACTGCGGCCATTGGCACCATTGCCACCATCGCCACCACGGCCACCATTACCACCACGGCCTCCCAAGCCACCACGGCCAACTTCGCAAGTAGAGCAACCGAGTAGTCCACCGCTTTGGCCACCAATAGCACCACCATTGCCACCATTGCCACCATTGCCACCAAAACCACGTGTTCCACCTGCTTGGGTAGGGCCAGATACCAAGGTAACATTATTGTGGCTACCTGTACTGGCTACTGCATAGAGGGCAAATGTTCCGCCAGATCCCCAGCCACCAGTACCACCAGCACCGCCTTCGCCGCCACCGCCGCCGCCGCCGCCTGCGCCACCAGTACCGTCCGTACAGAAGAAGCAACCTTGGCCGCCACCGCCGCCGCCACCACCGCCACCGCCACCGCCGCGAGCGTCTGTACCACGAGCACTTTGTGCAGAGGGAAGCCAGTAGTTGGAGAAGGTATTGGATATAGGGAGGGATGCACCTGCTGTACCATTGGCTCCATTGGTGCCGGCTACGCCAGAGCGAGCATTGACGCTGCTACAGTTGCCACTACCTGTGCCACCGTGGCCATTGCCATACAAACCACCATTGCCACCTACACCAGAGCCACCATTGCCACCACGGCCACCACTGCCACCACGGTTGTTTTCAGCACCAGCCGAGCCGCCAGAGCCACCACCGCCACCTTGGCGGTTGCTACCAATACCACCGGGAGAACCATTTTGGCCATTATTTCTACAAGAACCATCTATATTGGTAGGCGCACCAGCTACAAAACCACCACCTGAGCCACCAAAACCACCACGGTTGGTTGTACAGTCATCATTACAGCGTGCTTGTGTACCCGTACCACCAGTGCCGCCGTTGCGTCCAGCAGCACCATTAACACCATTGGCACCACGACTAGCACGGCCGGCATTCATTACACAGCGTTCTAGTTGCCAGTTGTTGGCATTTCTAAAATAAAAACCATAGACACTACGGCCTCTATTGCCAGTAGTACCACTAGCCAAACCAGAGCTACCACCATTCTTGACATTAAAGGTAATATCTTGGATCAAGAAGCCATCCTGACCAATGGCTTGTATACCCACATAGAACCCCACTGTTGTTCCTGTACCATTATAAGGGGCAGTTTCTACAGGGGAGTTGATATTAATAGTAGTCAACAGATTACTGTTTTTTCGGCCAACGCCTAGTACTACTTCCCAGTCACCATCTATGATTAAATCATTACAATTGAGAATAATTTTTTGGTTAATGTTGTAGACACCAGAGAGTAGGCGTACATGTTTTCTATTTTGTACACAAGCTTGTGCAATGGCTGTTTGCAAATCCATTGGATTGGCTTCGGTGCCATCATTGGTACTAATACCTGTGGGACTCGCATAGATGGTCTCACATTGGGCATTGGCTTGCTGTTGGAACAAGCATACTGCTAAGAACAGTACATAGCTATAGAGCTGTGCCTGTCTAAACAAGGGAATTTTCATAATGTAGGTTATTTTAATTGTTTTAGAGGCAAAGGCTTGCCTTTGTAATGTGGTCTGGCAAGAGGATTTTAGTAAATTTCGAGCTATACAAATACGTTATTACTTTGTTAATAAAATTAACAAGAACTCTGAAAAATAATCACAATTCTTGTCGCTGTACACATGAAACTACTAAAAATAATGGGCTTGACAGAATAAAATTATGGGTATTAATATGGTTGGCTACAAAAAATAAACTTTTGGGGGGCTGGGTTAGAAATGCAATATGAAAATAAAGATTTGTTTTTGCAATAAAAGATGTGTTGGTGTTTGCAATGACTTTATGTGAATGAAGTTTTGTTTTTATTTGAATAATATGAATTTATGCAGTAGTTTGTTTTTGGAAAGTAGATAAAAAACGTATGAATATATGATGCGTAGACTAGCTGCGATCTAAGCTTGTTTGGTACTACAGTTTTATTGGTGGGTCGTATATTTTTGTGTGTTTATAGAGAATTTTTTAAGTGTTAAGATTGTTGAGCCTAGCAAGCTTCATAAACAAAGCAGCACTTCTAATCCATAATTTTTTAGTAATATTGTGCTGTAGCATTATTTAATAACAATAAAAAAACAATAGCGTTATGTTTGGAGGAATGGAAGAAATACAAAAGCAAATGCAGGAAAAATTGACCAGCATTATTGTAGAAGAGCAAGCTGGTGGTGGTTTGATAAAAATAAAAGCCAATGCTGCTCGTCAAATTTTGGATGTGAGTATTTCACCCGAATTGGACTTGACAGACAAAGAGGAATTGGAAGACTTGATATTGGAGGCTGTTAATCGTGTTATTGCTGCAGCAGCGATGAAGGAGCAAGAAGAGTCTCAAGCAATGTTATCCAAAATGTTGCCTGGTGGAATGGGGAACTTGGGCAATTTGTTTGGATAATTGTAACACAATAACATGAGTGTATATGTCGGACGCTGGGATTGCAATAGATGTGGTCATAAAGCAATTTTGGGCCCAGAAACAGAATGTCCCAATTGTGGGGCCGATCGTCCCAAGGATGTGCAGTTTTACATGGCAAGTAGTGCCGATAGGGTGCAAGACCAGCAAAGCTTACAAAAGGCTAGAGCGGGTGCCGATTGGCGTTGTTCTTACTGCACACAGAATAACCCTGCTACGGTTTCTATTTGCAAAGATTGTGGACATACTAGAGCCGAAAGTGATGCGGAGTTGGCGGTTAGAGAGTATAGCAACAGTGAAATACCTACTTCTGGAAAAAAGGCCCGATCGGTAGAGCGTGAGGCAGCCGCTCCAAAACCCAAAAAGAAAGGAAGGCGCAAGTGGCTTCTAGTTGCTTTGGTGGTAATAGGAGTAATGGTGTATTTTACTCGCAGCAAGGAGATTGTTGTTACTGTGGAGGCTTTTGGTTGGGAACGAATTATTGAGACAGAGGAACATCGTTTGGTAGAGGAAGAGGGTTGGAGTGTTCCGAGCGGAGGCACACGCTTGCAGTCGTTTAGAGCCATCCATCATTATGACAAAATACTGTCGCATTATGAGACACGTACCCGAACACAACAGCGTGCCGCTGGTACAAAGCAATATGTATGTGGCAAGCGAGATTTGGGCAATGGTTATTTTGAGGATAAGTATTGTACTCGAACGATTTATGAATCGTATGAGGAACAGTATGAAGAGCCGATTTATAGAAAAGAACCTGTTTATAAAACCAAATATCGGTATAGCATCTATAAATGGCAAGAAGCGGATCCATTAGTTGTTCAGGGCAATGACCATCAGCCTAGATGGCCCAATACCAGTGCTGTACAGCAAGATCGCCGCCGCCGATTGGCCAATCGGTCAGGCAAGTACATTATTATTGTTAGAGATGATTTGGGCGAGCAGCACGAGCATACTATTCCATTGGACAAATGGGAAGCACTGAAAAAAGGGCAACAAATAAAAGCAAAACGAGGCGCAGCTACTGGTAAGTATAGAGGACTTGCCAGAGAGTACAGCGTTTCTTAAATCATTTTAACTACCTACTAATTTATCTAAATATAATGCATACGGTCTTACATCATGAGACACCTGTTTTTTTGGGGCATCGCCTAACCGCACAGCAAAAACGTTCTGTTTATTTCAAAATGGATTGTTACCAGCCCACAGGCTCTTTTAAGGTTAGAGGCATTGGTGCCCGTTGTCAAGAAGCCCAAGAAAATGGTTGTCGGCAGTTTGTGATTGCCTCGGGGGGCAATGCAGGCTTGGCTACAGCTTATGCAGGTTGGAAACTAGCCGTGCCTACTACGGTGGTATTGCCTCTAAAAACCCCTGTAGCTGTACAAGAAAAAATTAGCAGCCTTGGGGCAGAGGTGAAGCTGGCTGGACAGATATGGGACGAAGCCAATGCCGTGGCCTTAGAATTGGCTGAACAAGAGGATGTATTGTATATCTCCCCTTTTGATCATCCAACTATTTGGCGGGGTCATGCTAGTGTTATTACCGAGTGTGCTGCTCAAATGCCCGAACCCGATTGGGTGGTAGTAGCGGTAGGTGGTGGAGGGTATTTTTGTGGGGTAATGGAGGGCTTAGAGGCCGTGGGCTGGAACAAGACACGCATCCTAACTACCGAAACCGTAGGATCAGCCTGTTTGGATGCTGCCTTGAAAGCGGGCGAACGAGTGGTGTTGGATAGTATTAATTCTATTGCCAGCTCTTTGGGTGCCAAGCAAGTGGCGGCACAAGCTTATGAATACGCCCAGCAGGCACGCGTGCAATCGCATCTGGTCACAGATGCACAGACATTGGATGCTATAGAATTGTTTGTAGCAGATATGGGGGTTTTGGTAGAGCCTGCTTGTGGGGCTGCCTTGTCGGCTGTATATCATGGCAGTGCTGCTATTGAGGAGGATGCCAGTGTGCTCGTGTTGGTCTGTGGTGGTGCAGGGATGAGTTTAGCACAATTTCAACATTATCAAACAACTATTCAGCAATAATTGCGTATAAAAATAGAGTAAGCCAATACGTAATCATTATTTGTAGCTCAAACCCTTTAAAAGCCTGTTTGTTTTTTGCATTTTGCATTTTGTAATAATACTTACACGAAGTATTAATGTTAATAATTAAGAACAAATAGAATTGATATTGTCATGATACTAGAGGCCATTCTGGAGGGAGTACTTGCTGGCTTAATTTTAAGTGTATTTGTTGGGCCTATTTTTTTTACAATGCTTCAGCTCGGAGTGGAGCATGGTTTTAAGGCGGCCTTTGCTTTGGCCTTGGGGCAATGGGCAAGTGACTTTGTATACATTTTCTTGGCCTTTTGGGGGGCAGTTTATGTAGAAAATATCCTAGAAGATGCAGCCCAACAAGCCAATTTTGTATGGTACAGTGGTACTTTTGGAGGCGTGTTATTGATTTTGTTTGGATTAGGATTGTTATTGACCAAAACCGTATCGACCCAAGGCTCGGACAAAATAGAAATGCCTAAAAACAGAAATAGAGTTGCCCATTTTGCGTATTTTATGCAAGGGTTTTTAATCAATACCGTCAATCCAACCCCTTTGTTGTTTTGGATGGGGCTTATGGCTTCGGCTATTACGAGCAATTATGACGGACAAGCGACCGTTGCCTTATATGTGGCGGTTATGGGGGTGGTTATTATAACCGATTGTCTCAAAATCTCATTGGCACGTTCTATCAAGAATCGCCTCAAGGCACATCACTTTCTTTATGTAAGGCGATTGGCGGGTTTGGTATTGAGTGGTTTTGGATTGGTATTGTTATTGAAAATAACTCTAAAGGTTTTATAATGCTTTGTCAAAAAAGCTCTAATACAATAATTATGAAGAAAACTATAATTCAAGGATTAGGATGGTTAGTAGTATTACTAACGGCCACCAACCTAAGCGCAAAAACGCCCGTTTACTTTTTTTATGACCCTGCTTGTATGCAGCAGCTAGAGTATGAACGCATCAATAACATTGATGATTTGGCACATACAGATTATTATGCTTCCGTAAATTCTAATAAACAGCTCATTTTTAGTGTACACAAGAATGCAGGTAATTGGAATAAAGAATTGGTGTCAGAAATCCCTGAAAAGCCCTATATGTGTGCTGATTGGGGCACTATTGGCCCTGCTTTGATAAAAGAAATCAACAACAATAGACGTATTGCCTATATGGTGGTACAAGTGGGGATGCAATATGCACTATATCCTATTTATTCGATTGCTAGCTTAGAGCAAACAGCCAAGGGCTTGGTGTATACGGATCCTACCTATGGCTTTCATTATGATGCCAATGTTTCTAAACCGGGCGAAATTTTGAATCATGGTGCCAACAAGGAACGCAATGTGTTTTTTGAAGCCCAAACAACTACAGCTTGTTTGCCTACTTATGAGTTCAAAATCATTAGCCGTCATATAGAAACCCCCATCAAGCACCTGACCTTGGTACAAGGGCTAGGTTTCCAGCG
Organism: uncultured Aureispira sp.; assembly: GCA_964445645.1. GTDB lineage: Bacteria > Bacteroidota > Bacteroidia > Chitinophagales > Saprospiraceae > Aureispira. The sequence continues at coordinate 22,771 of CAYULH010000001.1, forward strand.
TTTGCACACTACAATAGGAGAACTACGTCTAGTGCGAGTGAACGGGGTGCCTGTAGCACAGGTAGTGGCCAGCTTATGCAATGCCAATGTGGCAACAACAGCAACTCCCAATCCAAATGAAGGGGAGAGCGAAGTTGTTGGATTGCCCGATACGATAGGGCTTTCTCCAATAGAGAAAAAATTGTGGGCCTCTCGACAAAATGATAATCCCATTCCAAGACAGAATTATGTAAAACCTGTATCAATGGGGCAAGATGGGCCAAACACCCCTCCGGGGCAGGGCATACCTACTCAAACGTACAACAATCCCCCCACTACTGAAGCACCTAAATTATTACCTGGTGGCATTTATATTGTACAAGAAAAAGAAACCTTATACACGCTTTCTGAAAAGTTTGGTGTTTCGGTAGAGCGTTTGATGACCATCAACAATTTACAAGGATTTGAATTGGGCTTGAACCAGCCCTTGAAAGTAGTAGATGATGGCTCCGTACCTGTGCAAAGCAAAAATCCATTGGTAGAAATTACAGACAATGGCACGACCAAAACCACCATTCATGTAGTAGAACAAGGAGATACTTTGTACAGCATTTCTAAGCAATATGGCATTACACTTAGAGATGTGTACAAGCTCAATTCTAACCTAACCAATGAAGATATTGACATCAATCAGCGCATTGTGGTCGGGTATCAGCCTATTTAGATTCAAAATAAAAAGCTACCCCAAGTAGTACAAAACAGCACTTTCTTAAACAAGAGGGTGCTGTTTTGTTTTTATTTGGCATAAAAAAATGCTTTTTCTTAACAACTCAAAAAACAATTTTTAGATTTGTCTAAAAATATTGTTAGACTACCTTAAAAATATGAAAATTTAGATGGAACAAAATGTACAAATTGCTTTTTTATTGACCATTATGGCTGGATTGGCTACAGGAATTGGAAGCACAATTGCTTTTTTTGTACGCAATAAAAGCACGCGATTACTGACCTTTGCAATGGGATTTGCAGCAGGGGTTATGCTGTATGTATCTTTTGTAGAAATTCTTCCAGAGTCTATTCATAAATTAACGCTCTCGCATGGAGGAGACGAACATAAAGGTACAACTTATGGCGTAGTTGCTTTTTTTGTAGGCATGTTTGTCGTGAGTATCATTGACCGCCTTATTCCGCACAATGAAAATCCACATGAATTTACACTAGAAGAGGCAAACGACCCCACTACTACCCATGAAAAAAATAAGTTGATGCGAATTGGGGTATTGACGGCCTTGGCCTTGGCACTACACAATTTTCCAGAAGGCATTGCCACTTTTGTAACTACCTTAGACGATCCACAATTGGGCTTGACCATTGCTTGCGCTATTGCCATTCACAATATTCCAGAAGGCATTGCCGTGTCTATGCCTATTTATTTTGCCACAGGCGACCGCAAAAAAGCCTTTAGTTATTCGTTTTTGTCGGGGGTGGTAGAGCCCTTGGGAGCTATTGTGGGCTATTTGTTGCTAATGCCTTATTTGACTCCCACCTTGATGGGCTTGTTATTGGCAGGTGTAGCAGGAATTATGGTTTTTATTTCGTTAGACCAATTATTGCCCGCAGCAGAAGAATATGGAGAACATCATCTATCTATTTATGGGGTGGTATTGGGAATGATGGTCATGGCAGGTAGCTTGATTTTGATGTTGTAGCGTAGAATCCTTGGCCTATTTTCTATAAAACAGATGAGTACATGCAATGGTTAAATTGATAACAAACAACTACTTTTTGAATAAAATCTTGACTTTATCTGCCCATTTTTTTACAAAAAAGTAAAAAACCTACAGCGTATTATTGTAAATAATGCCATATTATTGTGGTATCTTTAGGTCATATTTCCCTGTTCTATGTAGGCTTTAATAGTCTACTTCTACTTTTAGTAACCTCCTTTATACTACATTATTCAACACTTTAGGAAAGGAAAGGCAGGGTTTTAAAAATCTTTTAAACAAAAAATAACCCTCCGTGTTTCACCATAGATTGTGTGAAAAAACATTTCAATTGCTATCTATCAAAATATACTTTTGGAGCAAGATAGGTTTATTTTAGGGTTACTAATTGTTTTTAAAAATGCAAATTGATATTATTGGTGCAGGGTTTTCGAGTCTTGTAGCAGCTTGTTTTCTGGCAAAGGAAGGGCACGAAGTAAACGTTTATGAAAAGAATGACATGGTCGGAGGCCGTGCTCGTATTTTCAAGGCAGAAGGATTTACATTTGATATGGGGCCTTCTTGGTACTGGATGCCTGAGCTCATTGACCAGATTTTTGAAGAATTGGGCGAAGATCGCAACGATTATGTCCAATTGGAGCGTTTAGACCCTTCTTATAAAGTCTACTGGAATGACGAAACAAGTACGGATATGCCTGCCGATTTGGAGGCGTTGTACCAAGTGTTTGAGGACTTGGAAAAAGGTGGGGGAGCGGCACTTCGTCGTTTCTTAGAGGATGCGGCTATCAAGTACCGTGTAGGCACCGAAAAATTCCTAGATAAACCGGGCTTAAAACTATCTGAATTGATTGATGTAGAAGTTTTTAAGAACTTCTTTAAGTTGGATTTGTTCAAATCAGTAGAAAAAGACGTTTGCAATCGTTTCTCCTCGCACAAAGCACGCTCCATTTTGCGTTTTCCTGTTCTATTTTTGGGAGAAATGCCCCACAGAATCCCCTCCTTGTATACCTTAATGAATTATGCAGATATGAAATTGGGGACATGGTATCCAAAGGGCGGAATGCACCAATTGGCATTGGGCTTGCAAGCCGTGGCCGAAAAGTATGGTGCCCAATTCCATCTCAACGCACCTGTTACGGGGTTTAAGTGCGAGCAAGGCAAAATTACACATATAGAAGTAAATGGCCAGCTCAAAGCAACGGAGCAAGTGGTGGCTGGTGCTGATTATAATTTTGTGGAGCAAAATTTGGTTCCAAAAGAATATCGCCGCTATGATGAGGCTTATTGGGACAAGCGAAAAATGGCTCCTAGCTCCTTGTTATACTACATTGGTGTGGATAAACGTTTAGGACATTTAGAGCACCACAATTTATTCTTTGATGAAGATTTGGTAGCGCACGGCCGCCAAATATACGAAGTGCCTCAATGGCCTGATAAGCCGCTTTTTTATGCTTGTGTAACGTCCAAGACAGACGAAGAGGTAGCACCCGAAGGCAGCGAAAATTTGTTCTTGTTGATGCCACTAGCACCAGGGGTAGAAGATAATGAGGAATTGCGTGAAAAATACCTAAATATTATGCTGGAACGCATGGAACGCCATACTCAGCAAAATGTACGGGACCATATTGTATACAAACGTTCTTATTGTATCAAGGATTTCAAAGCAGATTATAATTCTTATAAAGGCAATGCGTATGGCTTGGCCAATACCTTACTCCAGACAGCTAATTTGAAACCTAAAGTAACTTCTAAATTGAAAAATTTATTGTTCTGTGGTCAATTAACTGTCCCTGGGCCGGGGGTGCCACCTTCGCTCATTTCTGGAAAAGTAGCTGCTAAGTTGATTTTAAAAGATCATCCCAAGGGCAATGCTCCAACCCAAAAAATCATAACCACTACTTAACAATCAAAATATTCCCCGTCCAGTTATAGAAGTACTGCTGTGCTCCCAATAACAACTAGTCCAGTAAGTACAACTATTCTAACGTATAAAAAATTGATAATGAAAACTCTATTTGACAGTGTATCTACAGATGCTGCTAAAAATGTAACCAAGACATACAGCACGTCTTTTTTCAAAAGTGTTTCTACTTTAGATGAGAGTATTCGCGATGATGTACATGCCATTTATGGAATGGTGCGCCTAGCTGATGAAATTGTTGATACGTTTCACGATTTTTCTAAGCAAGAGCTGTTGGCAGAATTCAAAGCAGATACCTACAAGGCTATCGAGCGAGGTGTTTCGCTCAATCCAGTACTCAATGCTTTTCAATTGACTATGAATAAGTACCAGATTGATTTGGATTTGGTAGAATGTTTCTTCAAGAGTATGGAAATGGATCTCAGTCCTGTAGAGTATACACAAGACCTGTATGAAACCTATATCTTGGGCTCGGCAGAGGTTGTAGGATTGATGTGTTTAAAAATCTTTGTGTATGGCGATGAGGAACAGTACCAACAATTGAAGCCTTATGCTATGAAATTGGGTTCTGCTTTTCAGAAAATTAATTTCTTGCGTGACCTCAAAGACGATTGGGGCGATTTGGGCCGTGTGTATTTCCCTGCTGTAGATAGTTCTGGATTGACCTTGAAGAACAAGCTACAAATCGAACAAGAAATTGAAGAAGAGTTCTTAGAGGCTTATCAAGGTATCTTGCTCTTGCCCAAATCTTCTCGTTTTGGGGTTTATGTAGCCTATACCTATTATTATAATTTACTCAAAAAGATAAAAGCACGTACAGTAGGCGAATTGATGTCTCAACGTGTGCGTATTTCTGATTATTACAAATACTTTTTGTATTGGAAATCTTACCTGAGACATTCCTTTAATGCACTTTAATATTAGAAATCAACAACTAGTATTATTACCCAAAAAATACAATCAATTGCTATGTATGATGCAATAATTATAGGAGGCGGAGTGGCAGGTCTGTCAGCCGCTTTGCGCTTTCGCAAACGAGGAGACAAGGTGTTGGTCTTGGAAAAGAACAGCTATATAGGGGGAAAAATGAATCAGTATGAGTCCAAGGGGTATCGTTGGGATACGGGGCCATCTTTGTTTACGCTCCCAACGCTGGTCGATGAAATGTATGAGCTTTATGGGCGCAATCCAAGAGATTATTACGATTATCACACAGATGATACGGCCTGTCGTTACTTTTTTAAGGATGGTACACGAGTGCGTTTTTATACAGACAGAACACGGTTAAAGGAGGAATTGACAGAAAAATTTGGCTCCCAAAATGCGGCGGCTGTTGATATTTACTTGGACAAGAGTGGCGAAAAATACGAATCTCTAGGACAGGTATTTCTACAAAACTCCATCCACAAGGTTTCCGAATTGCCTTGGGGCAAAATTGCAAAAATGGCCCCCAAAATTTTAGGAATGGATTTGTTCAAGTCGCTCAACAAGGTGAATCAGAAAAAATTTGATGATCCACGTCTAATACAGATTTTTAATCGCTACCCCACTTATAATGGTTCCAACCCCTATGAGGCTTCTGGCATCTACAGCATGATTGCTCACTTGGAGCAAAACGTGGGTACTTTCTTTCCCAAAAAAGGAATGCGTTCTATTGTAGAGGGCTTTTACAAATTGGGGCAAGAGGTTGGCGTAGAATACGAATTGGGCGTAACCATAGACGATTGTTCGCCTACCGCCGAAGGGTTTACAGTGACCTCTACCGAAAAAGAATACAAAGCCAAGCGTGTGGTTTGTGCTATGGATTGTGTGCCTTTTTATAAGAATATTCTCAAAGATCAAAAACTGTATGAGAAATACCGCAAGCAAGAAGGCTCTACTTCTGCCTTGATTTTTTATCTAGGCGTAAAGAAAGAATTTCCAGAATTAGGCTTGCACAACATCTTCTTTAGTGAAAACTACGAAGGCGAATTTGAACATCTGTTTGATAAAAAAGAAATCCCCGTAGACAGCACGGTCTATGTTCATATCAGTTCTAAAGTGAATCCAGAAGATGCCGCCGAAGGGGGCGAAAACTGGTTTGTAATGCAAAATATGCCCGCAGGAGCAGAAATGACGGATGAAGAAAAAGAAGCGATATTGGAGCGTGTGCTAACTCGCTTGGAAAAAGCATTGGGCAAGGACATCAAGCCTTATATAGAAACCAAAATGAGCTGGACTCCCAAGGGCATTGAAATGGACACGGGCGCATTTAGAGGCTCGGTATATGGTGCCGCTTCCAATGCCAAAACGGCTGCCTTGAGCCGCCATCCCAATTTTTCTAAAAAATACAACAATCTGTACTTTTGTGGCGTAACCGTCCACCCCGGAGGTGGTATTCCACTCGCTATTCAATCGGCCAAAATTGTTGACAAATTGGTGGCTCGTGAACGATAAAACAATTGCCCTACAAGCCCAATTTGAGCGGCACGCACCTTGGATTTTGTGCTTGTTTCATGCAATAGGCGTTGGGTTATTTCTGTACCCCAATCGCCCACAAGGCTTATCGGGCATGAATATGCTCTTGTGTACCGTTCTAGTGCTTGGAAGCGCACACCACTACCAAAAAGAAATGTGGGCAGTGCTTGGAATTATGCTTGGTGGCTTTACAGTAGAGGCGATTGGAGTCAATACAGGTTTGCTGTTTGGCAATTATGAATATGGGCAGGAATTGGGCTGGAAGATACTGGGCGTGCCTGTGGTTTTGGGTTTCAATTGGTATTGTGTGGTGGCTGCGAGTGCCCATTTGCTAAAGCATTGGTTGCCCGATACTTGGCCGTTGATTTTGCGAGCGGTATTGGTGGGGGCTTTGTGTACAGGCATGGATTTTTTGATAGAACCGGTGGCTATGGCCTACGATTTTTGGGATTGGGAAGGCCATGTTGTGCCTGTTTTTAATTATGTTTGTTGGTGGATTTTTGCCACTATTTTTGCAGCAGTTTATTTGTATTATATACAAAGAGTCAACAAAACCGCACATCTACTATTTTTTGTTTGGTTGGGTTTCTTTTTGATAATGAATGCGATATAAGAACACTGTTTGTTGAGTTATAATATTATTACAATGACTACATTAACATTTATAGGAGCATTATTGCTTGCTTTTTTTGGGATGGAATTTATGGCTTGGTTTACCCACAAATACGTCATGCACGGTTTTTTGTGGTTTTTGCACAAGGATCACCACCAGCCCAACCGCCATACTTTTTTTGAAAAAAACGATTCCTTTTTTCTGCTTTATGCTGTGCCTAGTTGGTTGTGCATCATGTTGGGAATCATGTATGGTTATACATTTTCTGTAGGTTTTGGTTTTGGAATTATGGCCTATGGCCTAACGTATTTCCTAATACACGATGTGCTTATTCACCGCCGTTTTCATTGGTTTGATAAAATCAAAAGCCCTTATTTTGATGCCTTGCGAGCGGCACATAGAGAACACCACAGCAATAGAGAAAAAGAAGATGGTACTTGTTTTGGTCTATTGGTAGTGCCCAAAAAGTTTCACGAAGAACAAAAAAACACCTATGGACAATAATTGGCTGTATCTCCTATTAGATTTTGGAGTGATATTCTTTCCTTTTTTATTGAGTTTTGATAAAAAGGTCAATTATGTTAGTCAATGGAAGCACACCCTTGTAGCTCTTGTAGCAATTGGTTTACCCTTCTTGATACACGATTACTACTTTACAAAAATGGGTGTTTGGGGCTTTAACGAAAACTACCTGACAGGGCCGCATGTATTCAATTTGCCCATAGAGGAAGTGCTATTTTTTGTAGTGGTGCCGTTTGCCTGTACCTTTATTTATGCCTGTGTCAAGGCTTATTTTGCCAAAATTGACTTTGCTCGTTTTGACAAAATTGCTTATCCTATTATGCTGTTGTATGCCCTGACCGTTTTGGCAATGGGCTGGGGCAATTGGTACAGCACTATGGTTGCGCTCATTGCCTTGCCTATGATTCTAGGCTTTTGGTATCAACGCAAAAAATACAACTTCGTGCTGGTGTCCTTTGTCATCTCCATTATCCCATTTTTTATAATGAACAGTGCCCTAACAGGTTTTTTTACGCCCGAACCTATTGTTTGGTACAACAATGCCGAAAATTTAGGCATTCGTTGGGGAACCATCCCTGTGGAAGATATTTTGTATTCCTTTATCCTAGTGGCGGGCAATATTTGGGTATTCAAAACCATGTTGGAACGCCGCACCACTAATTAATTAGGTATCACATAAGCCCCAATATCAGGCACGCCCGTTCTGGCACGGCCAATGGCATCATTGGCTGGGCCGGCAGCACTGCCCATCGGAAATACGGCCGTAGTGCCTGCATTGTTGGCAGGAGAGGCAGAAGTATCAATTTGGTAATTATTCTCATCCTCCTCCACAAACAAAGGCCGCTGGTTGCTCACACAGTTAAAGAGATTCTGACTAAAGGTATCTACCTTTACCAAGCAATTATTAAAGGCATAATTAAAATTATTGCTAGGCCCATTGCCATACAAAATCTCAATCTCCTCACTTCTATTACCATAAATAATACAATTGGTAAAATAAGCATCACCACGATCCAGCACGGTAGTTTGTACACCATTAATTACTTGGATTTCAAAATCACGATAACTAAATACAGGCTCTGAACGGCGCACCAAGCCATTGGCTACGTTAATAAAGGTACAGTGCCTAAAATTATACGTACCACCTCTCACACCTACAAAGTTATATTGGTTAGAATTGGCCAAAATAGTGTTGCTCATTTCAATATTGCCCCCACGGCTCAATACACAAGAGCGATCCACATTAAAAATCTTGCAATTTTTCATACGCAACTTCGGATTGCCATTCACACTAGCCGAGTCCACAAAAATCCCATCCACAGAATTTCTAATAATAGTACCTTCAATAATATTATCCAAGCTCGTAGGACTGAGGTAAATGCCATTGTGATGAAAAGGAATCAATTGGTAATCCTCCTCCAAACGATGCGTTTTGAATTCTACAGGATTGCTAAGATCGCCCCCAATATTGGAGCGAATACAAGAATTGTGACCAATATACAGCACCGCTCGATCGCCGGGCCTAGAGGTGGGGCCACCAAACATATAAATTTCGGTACCTGCCGGAATATTAATACAAGAATTGCTATCCACCGCAATTACACCCATCATAATATAAGGCCGTTGGTTGCTCAATTGTAGGGTCTGGTTGACATAACGGGTCAAATAGCCAACCCGCCCAATATAATTGGCATTCCAACCATAAGCATATAAGGTAACTGTTTGCACACCTCCCCCTGCTGTTTCAAAAGTGATAGAATCCGTGCGAACAGCATCGCCATTATTAGGATCAATAAAAACACTGGCAAAAATATAAATACTGTCATTGGCTGGAATCTCCACATTCTCAGCAGATACCCCTGCCAAACCATCAATATTGATGTTATAATCCGAAAATTCTCCTCCTCCAAGTGCGATTCTATTAATTCGGATGGGTTGAGCATGGCGATTGTACACCTTAAAACGGCGAGTAGCATTGCCCAAATTGGTAAATACCGTGTCAAAAGTAAGGGTATCGAGCGAAAACTCTAAACCAGCCCCAGGGGTAGTAATAAGCTCATTTCTATTGCAAGCCATTAATTGTAAACCAATAATGACGCTGAAAAAAAACAATAGTTTTAAAAAGTAAACACGCATAAGTTGTGATTTCTAAGTTGTAATGTGGAGCAGCAAAGATAACATAAGCCCTCTGAATTAGGGGATTATTAGTAAAACTCTACCTAAATAAATCAGTAAGTAAAACGTAAAAATCAGACTATAGGCTATACTGTTTAAAAAAAAATAAAGAATAGAAAAAAGTTTGGCACGCTATTTTCAAAGTACTATAATAGAAGCCTAGAACGTACGGATTTTTGATTTTAAAAACCTGTATTTCAGTTCTTAATAAAGATAAAATAAATATATCGGTGTGTTGTTTTAACCCTATGTTTGAGTACCCAAAATAGCACAACTATTGTCGTTAGTAGTTGGCTGTTCTGCAAGAAAGTGGCGACACTTTTTTGCAGCTCTTTTAAGACTACTTAAGATAAAACGCACAGACCTACCAAAGTGTAGGGCGTGCAAGGAATAAAATGTTCAGAATTGTTTTAGGAAGTTTCGGCGTGGTGGGTTAGAGACGCTGCGCTCGAAATTGTTTTTATGGGTGATAAGAAAGTGCCTTCTCGATTTTTCGGGAGGCACTTTTGTTTTTTAGTGTAATAAATGTACCGTATGGCAAGCAATCAGTCCTGCAGTTTCTGTTCTCAAGCGGCTCTGGCCGAGGCTTATTGCCTCAAATCCTTGTTCTTGCGCCCAAGCCACCTCTTGTGGGCTAAAATCACCCTCCGGCCCAATAAGCAAAAAAACAGTTGGAACGGCCGCCACTTTTTCTTTTAGGGGGGGCAAATTAGTGGTATTGCAATGAGCAATGCCTTTAAAATCGGCCTCTACCGTTGTTATGACTTCCTTAAAGGGGCGCAAGGGGTGCAATACGGGGAAAATGGTTTTGATGGATTGTTTGGCGGCCGATAGTACAATTTTTTCTAAGCGATCCAGTCGGATATTTTTTCGCTCCGAACGCTGGCAGCGCAAAAAACTCACTTCATCAATGCCCAATTCGGTGGCTTTTTCCAAGAACCATTCAAGGCGGCTGTTATTTTTGGTGGGCGCAATACCAATATGCAGTTTAAATGGTCGCTGATCGGGGCTAGGCAATGGTTTTAGAATACGTAAAGTGGTGCTTTTTTTATCAAAAGCCGTCAGTTCTGCCTCATACAAGTTGCCTTTGCCATCTGTGATGGTCAGAATAGCCCCAATCCCCTTTCTTAATGTTTTGGTACAATGTTTTGTTTCTTCTTCGCCCAAGTAGGCGGTTTCTTCTTGAATGTTATTGGTGTGAAAAAGCTGCATAAAACAAAAAGTTTTAAAAAAGTTGTTCTAATATTTGGTTTTAGAAACAAAATGTTTTAGATTTGTGTTATCACAATGACAGACAATGAAGATGTTTAAAAATGGAATTGCGTTGAACCGAGGCTTTGCCGAGCTCACGCAAGTATAATGAGTAATAATTTGGTTCTAACCGAACCTGCGAGCTCACGAAGTAATCAAGGCAAAAATTTAGTTCATAGCAGCGCTATGGAGTCAATTTTTAACACTCGCAAAGCGATCTGACTTGGTTTGTACTGTGTACAAGTCAATCAGTAGTAGGGCAAAATTAGCTTTAGTGCGCTACGCTTATGAGTTCACTTCGTTCAGTTCATTAGCAACATTAGGCTATTCTTAAACAACTTCAATAAGCGTTTAAAATAATATCTCATGGAGAATCAACCATTTACTAATCCACCCCTCAAAACCCCTGAAGCAAAGGGAGCTGTTTTTACAACAGTAACCCCTATTTTGAGAGAAGATACCATAGAATTAGTAGAAGCACAACATACGGAATCCCCCGAAGAAAAAGCCTTGGTTGTAGCAAAAGAAACAGCCAAAAGACCAGTTTTCTCCATAAAACCCTTTTTGCAATCGCTTTTTTATGCGGTACAATGGCCACAACTCAAACGTCAATTTACCAAAGAAGCTTTGCTGGTCAATACCAAGCGTCATTGGACAAAGCTGCTTGTAGGAGGCTTGTTGTGTTATGGCACCCAAATAACGTTTAATCCAGCACCCAATATGCACAGTACGGCTACTATTTTGCCCTCTGTTACACGCTCTATTCCTACAGTAGCTACCCAAGCACAAGCCTTAGTGCCTGCTACCACCGTATCTATCCACGCCAAAGAGCAGTACATTGCTCGTTTTGTTGGGGTAGCACAAGGCGAAATGAAGAAATATGGTATTCCTGCTTCTGTTATTTTGAGTTTATCTATTATTGAAAGCAATTATGGAACGACTCCATTAGCCCAAGCTGGCAACAATTATTTTGCCTTGAGTTGTGCGGCCAATTCATTGGCAGAGGGCATTGTAGAACGTGCGATGTACCAGCAGACTTGTTATGTGCATTATGAGAATGCTTGGACAAGTTTTAGAGCCAATAGTTTGCGCTTGGGCAGTGCCAATTTTCAGGCATTAAAAGGAGAAAAAGACTATCATACATGGGCGGCAGCCCTAGAACAACAGGGCTTGGTAGAAGCCGTGAATTTGGTAGGACTCATCGAGTTGCACCAGCTCCACCAATACGATTCTGTCCAAGAAAAGTAAACCAATGGTTTCAAAAATATACCTAACGCTAGGAAACTACAGCTTTATACTTTTATCCCATTCCCCAAATTTACAAAGAAGCTAAGTATAGGTCAAGTTGAGTGTTTCTAGCTGGCAGTCATTCGCAAAAGGCGAGTGGCTGCCTCTTTTTTGGTAGAGGAATTGAAGAACTGTGCAAGAATGGTTATCTTTATTCTATTGGCTTAATGTAAAATTATGTAATATAACTATCAAAAAAGATTATGTCAAACACAGAGGATGTGCGCTGGATCCAAAGGTTTAGTAATTATAATAGAGTCTTGGACAAATTCAATAATATATTCCAAAAAATAATCCACCAATACCAAGCTCTTTTTAATCGTTTTAGAATCACTATGGAGGAGAAGAGAGCAGGAAGTCAACTAGATTTATTCTAACAATATGAAATACGGAATCAAACAAGCTTATATAGATCAGATTCATGCAGTTTTGGCTAGGTATCCTGCTGTTGAAAAGGTATTGCTATATGGTTCTAGAGCCAAGGGCACCCATCGCAAGTGGTCTGATATTGATTTGGCATTTTGTGGAGCAACCATGACGCTTTCTTTGTTAATGAAAATAGAGCATGAGCTGGATGATTTATTAATGCCCTACAAATTAGACGCATCCATTTTTCATCTTATTGAGAATACAGATATGATAGAGCATATTAATAGGGTGGGAGTGGTGTTTTATGAGCGTGTAACTAAACCGAGCCAACAACTTTAATAACAGCAACTAACATGGCAGCAGCAATAGCAATTTTCTTTTCCATTGCCTACTTCGTTTTTATATGGTGGCTAGTATTATGGACAAAGAACAGACACAAGAAGCATCACGAAGCTACACAGGAATATATTTCGGATGGAGAACTGTTTCGATTGATGAATAAGACCAACCACTTTATTACCTCAGAGCAATTGGCAGAAGTAACAGGCATGGATCCTAAGGCCGCTTACAAACGATTGTGGTATTTGGCACATCAAGGAGTTATTACAGGATATTATAATGCTGGTGGTGCCCAAAAAGGTGTTTTTCAATTGCCTGAAACCGTACCTTTAGAGAGGATTCCCTCTATGGATATTCAACAATTATCCGATCGTGAAATTGTAAAACAAATCTTGGTACATGCACGAGATTATCAAGTGACCGTTGCAGAGTTGGTGGTTATTTTTGATATTGATATTTATGAGGCCAAGGCATTGCTCAAACGTTTGCTCAAGAGCCAATTGGTGAGTCGCTTGCGAAAAGGGGTACAGCACATTTATGTTATCAATCGCTCTATACAACAACAGCACTATGTTTCGGGCCAAAACAGGGGCAATACTTCACTTAAGCAACAACTAGAAGAAGTCCAAAAAATAGCGCTACCGTCTACACCAGAACCAACAGTGGAGCGTATCAAAATACCCGATGCAGATGTGATTCAGTTGGCTATAGAACACGATGGACGTTTAACCCCCACACTACTATGTTTGAAGCACAAAATCTCTATTGAAGAGGCCAAGCAAAAATTGGAGATGTTGTATGAGCAAGGTACTTTTGTAGTAGATGTAGACGAGTCTAATTATGTAATGGGCTACCAGTTGCGTGATAAATCTTTATTGAAATAATTCATTATGACAAAATTAGTTGTTCTTTCTGCTATTATCATTTTTTGTGTGTTGCTTATTGCACTTGGGGCGTGGTTGTACCAAAAGCAAAAAGAAGCCCACAAGGCTTTTCAAGTCATTATCAAAGATGCAGAGCTATTTCAATTAATCAATAAAACCAACCATTTTATTACGGCTGCCCAATTGGCTGATGCTGTAGGGGTAGACATTAAAAAAGCCAAGGGGCATCTGGCTTACCTCAGTCAGTTTGGCGCACTCAAGAGTTTTTATGATGCTGGAGGGGTGTCAACAGGGGTGTATCAATTGGTAGAAACGGTACCAGTGGAACCCATTCCCAAGATGAATGTACATCAAATGAGCGATCGAGAAATTGTAGAGACACTATTGTTGTATACTTCTGATTATCAAGTAACCTTGGCGGAGTTGGTGGTTGTTTTTGATATAGATATTTACGAAGCCAAAGAATTGCTCAAACGTTTATTAAAAAACAAACAAGTAAGCTACCTTTTCAAAGGCATGAGCTTTATTTATGTACTGAACCCTGCTGTCAGACAAGTTGCTGCAACTACTCCGAGTACCTTCAAAGAGGAACTGAATACCTTAAAAAATCTCCCCCTGCCCACCCAACTGCCCAAGGTAGAGGAACGCATCAAAATACCCGATGCAGATGTCATTCAATTGGCCATAGAACACGACGGCCGCCTCACTCCCACACTCTTATGCCTCAAAAGCAAAATTTCTATAGAAGAGGCCAAATACAAATTGGAGCAACTCTATGAGCAAGGTACTTTTGTCATGGATATTGATGAATCCAATTATGTGATGCAGTACCAATTGCGGGATCAATCTTTGTTGAGTTAAATACTATTCGTCAACAAACGATGATAAAACTGCAGCAATTGTTGATAATTGGAGCGACTAATACTTTCCTCCATTCCCAATTGAGCCTTGGGCCAAGAGGCGGAATCTTGAACAATAGGTTGGAAATAAAAAATTGGAGTTGGAATATTGGAAACACAAGGCGGCTGCTTTCTATCAATCCAAGCAGGTGCAGTGAGCAAATTGGGAAAAACCTCTTTGCAAGTATTGGCCAATAGACGATAAGAACGACTGCCTGCATCGGCTGTAGTTTGATGGGACCAAACATTCCAATCACCAACAACCATGATAGAATCCGAATTTATCAAAGAAGCAATGGCATTGAGTGTGCTTGTTGTGAGTTGGGGCGCAGTAACTTTTAGTACCACCGTATCGGCATCTGTAAAGGCTGGAATCAATTGTATGCTTGTGCCTGCAAGCTGTTTGGCTAGTGTATGGGAGCCAAAATAAGTAGATTTATTCCACTGGAGCAGCCACGAATTGGAGGTTACAAAACGTTTGGTAAAGGGCAATTCAGGACTGAGTTGTTGTAGCAAGTGTTGAGCAGCCGCTTGTTCTACCTCTACAGCAGGCAATTGTTCTTCTAGCTGATTCAAAAAATTACTCCAATCAACAGTAGATTGTTTTTTGATAAGGGAAATTTTGGCTTGAGCCAATTGACCTATTCCAATAAAAGCAACAGGCGCATCCAATTCCCACAACAAATCTTGGGCAATCAAGCCCCCTGTTTGAAGCATGTATTCAGGCGTGGTGCCGGCTTGTGCCAATGCCTTTAAGATTTGTGCTTCTCCTGCTTGAGCAGGAAAGGGAAAGGCCATATAAATGGTGCGGTCAGGCAGTTGCTCTTGCGCTACCAAAGCCTGCAATACTTCCAGCATGGCAATCATGGCCGTTTTGCCTCCTTGCACGCCTTGTCCGTAGATATGTGTATCGGTCAAATGTCCAGCAAAGGGAGGCATAGACCAATTTGCAGCTTGTTTGCTAGTAGGAATAGATATTTCGGGGCTTGCCACCCAAACAATAGGCGCCAAGTCGGCATTTCGGCCTATCCATTTGGCTACCCAATTGGACGGCCCAAACTCCTGCCATTCTATATTGGGGTTGTCCAACAACAAAGGATACGTTTGTTGTATCCAATTGTAAAAGGCAACCATTTGAACCGTACCCGTACTATCTGAACTATTGGCGTATCGCAGCGCTTCTGTCAGGTGTTTTTCTGATTGGGGATAAATAGGGAAATCAGTTGCTAAAACAATATTGCTTTGTACAGAAGTGTTGGTGACGGTATTGAATAAGGCAACTAAGCCTAGTAGGCTGCCTACAAAAATCAGTAAAACAAGTAAAAGTTGGCGCATTGATATAGCTGTATTATAACTAAGTCCTAATCATTGGTTGATTAGAATAATAAGTAGTCTTAAAAGGCTACAATATACAAGTCTTGTTTTATAAAAACAGCTACAAAAGGCAAGTTGTTGAGAATAAAAGGACTACCAAGCAGGACAACTTTGTTGGTGTATCATATAAAGAATACCAATGCTAAACATGGTGTAGCCATCATTGGTATTGGCATCTCCACGTTGTCGGTTGGGGCGGCCAATGCTTTCGCCAATCTCACCAGAGCGATCGGCCAGTGCCACTGCTGTAGCACCAATAGAGCCTCTATTGCCAGCAATAACTCTAGGATCGGCATAATTGCCACTAACATCGTCCAAATAATCAAAAAACAGTAGGCGAGTAGCCCCCTCTATCACAATTCCCCATTGTGCGCCTATATCAATTTTGAAGCCCGCACCCAATATAAAAGCAGGCTGTACCAAGGAGTATTCTTCCCCTCTCAATTGTCCTTCTGTGCCCAATGACTGCAAGGAATACAAACTTCCGTTGAGTCGTGCTTGAGGTTTGTGATGAAACACACCAACACCTGCTACCAAGTAAGGTGTGTATTGATTGACATTTCTGCCTCTCAAGGAGTGGTGATGGAAGGGCAAAAAATTGAACTCTACCCCCAAGGAACCTTCAAAAATAGTAGATTGAAAACTCAAATTGCGTGCTTTATTAAAAGGATTGCTAGAACGTGCATCCGAAGCACTAATAGTTCCCATGCTTAAGCCCATACGAATAGAAACCCTTGGGTCTACGTTGCGATGAACCATAATATTGGCACTCATTCCCGGAGCCTGCATAGAAAAATCAGGTGCCAAATCGCCATGATAAACAGTTGCACCAGCTGCCCCACCAATTTCCCAGTATTGCGCTTGGAGGTGGTTGATTAATAAAAGGGTACATCCTATTAATAATAGTTGTCTCACTTGTTGTCTATTTTTTAGAATAATCAATGGTATTCAGCACAAAATGTGTTATATACATGGGTTACTCTAGTGTGATAAGCTGTAAAATTGAAGTAGAGAATTGTTTCTATAAGTGCTAGTTTAATAAGGTGTGAAATGGTAGAATTGAAGTTGGCAGACTACCTAAAAAAACGATAAAGGTAAATAGTTTGTTGTACAAATTCTAAGGATTTTTGTTCTTCTTGTTTAAATAATAGAGAAGCATATCGTAAGGATACAATTGCGAATTAGAAAAAGTAAAAGCTTAGTAATTTCTAGAATCAATGCCCCACTTGAGTTTTTCGCGAATCATATACAGGAAATTGCGATCGGTAAATCGAATCAAATTGACCTCAAAATCTGCTTTGCGTACCGCCAACTGAAAATTGGTATCAATGGTTTCGTAGCGAGAATCCAAGGTACACAGAAAATTTTTGGCACGTCCTTCTACTTCAAAAGAAATAACAGCAGTATCAGATAGTACAATGGGGCGTACATTGAGATTGTGTGGTGCTACTGGCGTTATAATAAAATTACCTGATCTTGGAAAAATAATAGGGCCACCACAACTGAGGGAGTAACCTGTAGAACCGGTAGGAGTTGCCACAATAATACCATCTGCCCAGTAAGAGTTCAAAAATTCTCCATTGACATAGGTATGAATAATCACCATAGAGGAGGTATCTCTTTTGAGAATGGTAAAATCATTGAGTGCAAAATTTTTATCTCCAAACACATTTGGCGATGATTCCAAGTAGAGCACCGAGCGTTGATCGAGCGTGTAACTTTTGTTGTAAAGCATATCCAATGCTTGCTCTAGGCGATTTTTCTCAATCATAGCCAAAAAACCCAAACGCCCCAAATTAATTCCCATAATAGGTACGCCAGTATCACGTACAATTGTAACCACATCTAAGATGGTACCATCACCACCCAAACTAATGACTACATCAATTTGTTGGTGTTGAAAAGTTTCATGGTTGCTAAATGTTTGAGGGAGTTGTGCCAAAGCAATACGTTGTTTAAAGCTTTGATAATACTCCTCAAACAGAAACAAATTATTAGGCCGTTTGGCCAGAGCATCAAACAAATGTTGTACAAATTCAACATGCTCCTCTTTGAGGAAACGGCTGTAAATAGCAATATTCAAAATGTCTGTGAGGGGTTGTAGGCAAAAATTATGAAATATAATAGTGTACAGGCTGGGCTAGGTTTGTCGCTTTTTAAGAAACCCTAGCTCCCTAAAAATTAAACTTGTAGCGTAAATATAAACCTTTTTCACCGCTTTTATTAAATGTATACTCGAATTGCACAATAATATTATACGCATAAAAGACAAAATCTAGCCCAAAACCAGAACCAACCAAATGGGTATTGCTCAGTGGGTTGTTATACGAATAATACCGATCCCATACATAACCATAATCTAAATGGTAACGAAAATGAAGACGTATAGGAAGGCTGCTCAGATAACCTGAAGGTGCTTTTTTGAACAAGGGAATACTGAACTCTAACAATTTCCAATTCAAATCTCCCTGAAACAAAGCAAAAGCTTGTCCATCAATCACGTAATATTGATAACCTCGGACATAATTCTCATAAAAACCCAATGCTCTATTGTTATAATAAGTCAACTGATCGGCACTCCAAGTCAATTGGCCTCTAGCACGCAAGGCAATACTAAAATGTTTGTCTACTGAGTGATAATAAGCCGCATTCAATTGCCCTTGCCACAAATCTACCTCCTTAAAAATTCCCAAACCCTGCTTGCCCAAACTAGCACGGATAAAATAACCCTGCAGTGGATAGGTCTGAATGTCCCGTTTGTCAATACTGTAACTATATTGGAGCGCAAACGAGCGTTGCAATACTTGGTTGGTCTGAAAAAAATCAGCATTCAAGGTCAGCACATTGGGATGGATTCGCAGATGCAAAAAACTAAATTCTAGTCGGTGCAATTGTTGCAAACTAGGCCGATAATAACCCACGAGCCGCCCACGAATGCGCTGGTATTGCCGTTCTTGACTGTCATAATTATTATAAAAAACTAGCTTATTATTTATGGTTTGATAGGCTACCTCTTTGTTATCAGAATACAGTGCATTGACATGGAACCCGAATTTGCGAGCACGCCCCATGGGCGGCAAGTTGTATTCCAATTCAAACTTGCGGGTGTAACCAAACTGCACAATAGCTTTGAGCAAATCATTGTAGCCCGATATATTGCGCCAAATAAACCACAACCCTCCATTGGTGCGTCTTAGGTCGCGCTGATGCCGAGTCCACCAGACATTAAAATTGCGATCGGCCAATTCAAACTGTGGAATGGGAAAGATATACCAGTTTTCTTGAACGGTGATTTTGATGCCCACAGCAGCCCCTTTCCAAGCCCCCACATTAACCACCACCTTTCTAAATAATAAGGTATTGATGAGATAGCGGCGGTTTTGCTCCAATCTTGGCATTAAGTCTTGAAGCAATAGGGTGTCTCCCTCCTTAAAATCCAATTCATTATACACCAAGGATGCTTTGGTTTGGCGCAAGCCTTCTATATCAATAGACTGAATCACCACTTGAGGCACTTGCCCCCAAAGAGCAGAAGAAAAGCAGCAACAAGCCCAAAATAGATAAACACGCAGCAACATATTCCCAAATATCCTAATAGTAATAACAAATCTTTTGATAGGCATGCAAAGGTAGTCCTTTTGCTGTAGAATCAATCTTTTAGCACACTTTTAACGCTATTTATACCTTGCATTATTAGGCAGAGCAGGACACTATCTACACAAAAGCGTCATAGATTGCAAAATTAAACGCACTTTATTGTTAGAAGTTCTTTTATTTCACCACATAAACACTTATCTTTGCCGCAAATTAGAAATAGATTATTCATTGAATGAAGCTGTTTAAAAAGTAGATTTTTGAATAGTTTCAATACACACCGTATAAAGTCCGCAACTTATGTCACAAAATATTGGACGCATCAAGCAGATCATTGGCCCTGTCGTTGACGTTAGCTTTTCATCAGAAGAAGGGGCTAAATTGCCCGAAATTCTAAACGCACTTACCGTTACTAGAGATAATGGCGAAGTATTGGTATTGGAATGCCAAAAGCACTTAGGAGAAGATAGTGTACGTACTATTGCAATGGATGGTACAGAAGGTCTAACCCGAGGTACTGCCTGCGTTGATACTGGCTATCCTATTCAAATGCCAACAAACAATGCTATCAAAGGTCGTTTGTTGAATGTAGTAGGTGATACTATTGATGGTATTGGACAAATTGAAGCTACTCTAGCCGAAAAGAGTTCTATTCACCGCAAGCCACCAAAATTTGAAGAATTGGCTACTAGCTCCGAAATCCTATTTACAGGAATCAAAGTAGTAGATTTGATTGCCCCTTACCTAAAAGGTGGAAAAATTGGTTTGTTTGGTGGTGCAGGTGTAGGAAAGACCGTTTTGATTATGGAATTGGTAAACAACATTGCCAAAGCCTACGAGGGTATTTCTGTATTTGCAGGGGTAGGAGAGCGTACGCGTGAAGGAAACGACCTCTTGCGTGAATTCTTGGAATCGGACGTAATCAACTATGGCGATGAATTTAAGCACTCCATGGAAAGCGGTGGATGGGATTTGTCTAAAGTAGATCTCAAAGCCCTAGAAAGCTCTAAAGCAACCTTGGTATTTGGTCAAATGAACGAGCCTCCGGGCGCACGTGCTCGTGTAGCGTTATCTGGTTTGACTATTGCCGAGCATTTCCGTGATGGCGATCCAAGCGAAGCCAAAGGCCGTGATATTCTTTTCTTTATTGATAACATCTTCCGTTTTACACAAGCTGGTGCCGAGGTATCTGCCTTGTTGGGACGTATGCCTTCAGCGGTAGGTTACCAACCTACATTGGCTACCGAAATGGGAATGATGCAAGAGCGTATTACTTCTACCAAGCGTGGTTCTATTACTTCTGTACAAGCGGTATATGTACCTGCGGATGACTTGACAGACCCTGCTCCTGCAACTACTTTTGCCCACTTGGATGCCACTACTGTATTGAGTCGTAAATTGGCTTCTCTAGGTATTTACCCAGCAGTAGACCCATTGGATTCTACTTCCAAAATCTTGACTAGAGCCATTGTGGGCGACAAACACTACGATTGTGCTCAACGTGTTATCTTTATGCTACAACGCTACAAAGAACTACAAGATATTATCGCCATCTTGGGTATGGAAGAATTGTCGGAAGAAGATAAATTGATTGTTGCTCGTGCGCGTCGTGTACAACGTTTCCTATCTCAACCGTTCCACGTAGCCGAGCAGTTTACTGGATTGGCTGGTGTATTGGTAGACATCGAAGATACCATCAAAGGATTTAACATGATTATGGACGGTGAAGTAGACCAGTATCCAGAAGCGGCATTTAACTTGGTAGGTAGCATCGAAGATGCTATTGCTAAAGGTGAAAAAATGTTAGCAGAGGTAGAAGCTTAATTCATTTTATCCATAAACAAGACATAGAGCAGATCAAACATTCGTATTGCTTTCCTGCTTTGTGTTGTTATATATTATATCAGATGGAATTAGTTATTTTAACTCCGGGCAAAACCGTATACAGTGGCGAAGCTACTGCCGTGAATACCCCCGGTGAAAGTGGAAGATTAGAAATTCTAGAAAATCACGCCCCTATTGTGGCTGCTCTCAAGCAAGGCACGGTAGATGTCACTACTAGTGACAACCAACAGTTGGCTTTCCAAACCACGGGCGGCTTCCTAGAAGTTCTCAACAATAAAGTTTCTATTCTATTAGAAACCGTAGAAGCATAAGCATACACCATTGGTGTTGTAGCTTTTAGTTCAATCTCCTGTAGCATCTTGTGTTACAGGAGATTTTTGTTTGGGTAATTATACTTATTGTTTTTTTTTCTTTGCATTTTTGCAATAAACACTATTTGACCAAAAACAATTATTAATGAAAAACTTACTACCAATAGTACTACTACTTACTATTATGGCCTGTACCAAACAACAGGAATTAAACACAACACAAGCAACACTTACTACGAAGACATCGGAGCAAGCCGATGTTGTTTATCATTACAAAGGGCAAGCCTATCCGCTGTATTATAAGGAGGGGAGTGTAGAGGCGTTTGTAGAAGATGAAAATTTTGTGAATCTTCAAACAGCTACAGCACAAAGTGCCATTGTTACGTTTACTTATGGTAATGATCATAATCATAATTTTTATCTGTTTGATAATGAAATGGAAGGGTATGATTACCTAGAGAAACATGGTGATAATCCCCTAATAGGCCGAAAATTCAAGCTATCGTACAGAATAGATGAGTTAAGGGATAACTTGCAGGCACAGTTTGGCGAATCTTTAGATTTTAAGAATCCTACTGTAGCGCAGGCAGCTCGCCAAGGGGTAGAAGCCATTTATCAGGAATTACAAATGAATGTACCCTTTCCTAGCAATTTAGAAGCTTTTATTGGAATACAAACGCCTAACTTTAGCCGCCAAAAAACAGGCAGTGCTGTAAGCAGTGCTCCTGTACTAACGGTCTGGGAACATGCCGATGCTCAGGGTAGTGAGCTATACGTAGAACAAGCCCCCAATACGGTCATCTGGAATTATGGTGACTGGAGTTGTTTTACAATGGCAGCCAATCCAGATTTGACTTTAGAATTTAAACCAGATGGTACGAATTGGAATGATTGTATTTCTTCCAAATGTTTGAGTTATATTCAAGGGGCAGATGCTATAGGAGAGGGATATTATAAGGATAGCCATTTTGGGGTGTATGCTTGCGGACAAGTTGTTCAAATAACAAGACATTATGATTTAAATGCTTATCCCGGTTTGTGTTTTAATTTTCCTACAGTGACTTACGGTAGTGGCCCATTTTGTGGACATCCAAATGACCAGATTTCTTCCATAAGAATTAAAGCAATTTGGAGTGGTTGTTATACAAGTGATAGAGACTTTAATGATTTATGGAACCAATAGCTAAATGTTCAATTATGCTACTAAGATTAATTAGTTTGTTGTGTTGTAGTTCTTTCTGTTATGCTCAAAGCCAAATCAGTGTACAGGCTGGTTGGACAGCAGCGCAAGTTAGGGCGTATGAAAGGAGTAATAGTGGGATGCAAAATCTTAGAGATTTGGCGGATTTTCCTATACTACATTCAGCATATATAGGGGCAGAGTACGAATACGATTACAAAAACTTGCATGTATCGACAGGACTGTCTTTTATGACCTTTGGCTCTAAAGCTGACCCATTTTTTGGACATACTTGGCCAACTTTTTATTGGGTGGTGCCTGTATTGGGGGGCTATAAGACTACCGTAGCAAAAGATTTGGATTTAATTGTAGAGGCAGGAGTTGATTTAGGATTGCAGCAGGGGCAAGATTTTGTGAATGTAGACTATTATAGATTTAATGTTAATGTAGTAGTTGGAGCAGAATTGCATTGGAAGCGATTCTGTTTAGGCACTAGATTTCACTGGGGATTAACCAATTTTAGGGTTTTTGAACCGTTCTCTTACAAACACACCGCCATAACCACCTACATAGGCTACACCCTATGGGATCACAAAAAATGCAAGGCACGCCGTCTAGCCAAAAGGCAAGAGCAATTGCTGGACTAGAATAGGAGCATGGATTATATCCAATCTCCTGTAGCATCTTGTGTTACAGGAGATTTTTTTGTTTGGGTAATTATATTTATTGTTTTTTTTCTTTGCATTTTTGCAATAAACACTATTTGACCAAAAACAATTATTAA
>CAYULH010000001.1:46381-156267 GCA_964445645.1 uncultured Aureispira sp.
GAGCTATACGTAGAACAAGCCCCCAATACGGTCATCTGGAATTATGGTGACTGGAATTGTTTTACAATGGCAGCCAATCCAGATTTGACGCTAGAGTTCCAGCCCAATGGTAATAATTGGAATGATTGTATTTCTTCACAATGTTTGAGTTATATCCAAGGTGCTGATGCTATGGGCGTAGGATTATATAAAGACAGTCATTTTGGGGTGTATGCAGTCGGTTATAGAGTTCTTACCTATTTTAAAAATGGACCTTATCCTGATCCTCCTTGTTTTAATCATACCAGTGAGTATTGGTATCAACCTAATGGTTGGACTGGACACATGAATGATCAGGTTTCTAGTATTAGAATCAAGGCAATTTGGCAAGGGTGTTATACTGGTTATGACGATTTCAAAGACCTTCAAAATTTATAGCTATGTGTTCTAAGATTATCATAGGATTACTCTTATTCATCACTAGTACTGGATATGCTCAAAGCCGAATAAGTGCATACGGTGGCTGGACAGCTTCCAAGATTAGAGCTATTTATGATAAGAACACCTACCAGCCCGGTCCTTTGGCAGGAGACTCTTTTGTTAGTTTTCCTTTCTGGCATACGATCAATCTGTGGGGAGAATTTGAGTATGATTACAAAAAACTACGTTTATCTACTGGCTTTGGTTTTATGGCAATAGGAGCAGGCAGTTCGCCAGGTTTTCCTAGTTATCCTTGGGTGACGGCTTATTATACCTTTCCCTTGTTAGGAGGGTATAAGTTAGAATTAGATAAAGGTTGGGATATAGTATTTGAAGGAGGTGTAGAAATTGGTATACAGCTTGGCGGTGGCACTGTTAGAACAGGAGGTGGTGCTCGTTGGGGCAATATCAATATTGTTACTGCGGTAGAAACCGAGTGGAAAAATTTTCGGTTAGGTGTACGTGGGCATTTGGGAGTAACCAATTTTAGAAGAATTTATGATATTTTGTACAAGCACACCGCCATAACCACCTACATAGGCTACACCCTATGGGATCACAAAAAATGCAAGGCACGCCGTCTAGCCAAAAGGCAAGAGCAATTGCTGGACTAGAATAGGAGCATGGATTATATCCAATCTCCTGTAGCATCTTGTGTTACAGGAGATTTTTGTTTTGCCCAACCAAAATTTTCATTACTAAAAGAGCAGGCAAGGCTATTATTTAGCATTTTATTGCTATTTTTAATAAAGCAGCCAATTTTATGTATCCAATCGGTTACTTTGCAATTATAACAACAATAAAAAAGCATTTTAATTGCTAAAAATGGGTTTATAGAACTCCCCAAACAACTAATTGGATTTTATGACACTTTATTTTATTTGTTAATAAAATCAAAACACTTATAAAAAAATAGGCCGAGTAGGCACTAAATAGCACTAGATAGACGTTATTTTGGGTGCTATTATTCAATTATTACAAATACCTAAAACACTACTTTGCTCTAGGAATAATCCAATATCCCTATTAATTTAAAGAACAGGCCGCCCTCAACAAAGTTATAAACCCTTAAAATGCTTCCTTTTAAACTAAAAGTTTAGGTTAAAAGGGCAAAAATTCTAAGTATTGGGAAAAATAAATTAAATTTGTTAGGGAAGAAAGTCGTTTATGGTACGATTTTTTTATGGTAGGTGTTTTAGAAGTGTTAACGTTCCCCCAATGAGTTAACTCATTTATTAAACGATCATTAAATAGGACATCTCCAATGTTCAAAAAAAATATTCTCATGAAAAAACTATGCACATTACTTCTCTTTAGCGCAATGTTTTTATTCTCCCAAACAACTTGGGCACAAGAAGACGAACCAAGGTTCCCAGGATGTGATGATCCAGCTGATGTGGATTGTGCAGACATGAAGATGATGCAATTTGTATTTAGCAACCTAAAACACCCTTCGGGCAATCCCGGAGGAGAGGTAGTCGCTTCATTTATGGTAACATCTTCTGGTGAAATTGCCAGTCCTACCATTGTGGAGAGTTTATCGCCTGATTGTGATGCTGAGGTGTTACGCATCGTCAATCTAATGCCCAATTGGTTACCGGCTGTAGTAGATGGTGCCGCTACTGATATGGAGTGGGAGTTGGTGGTTAAGTTTATTGCCAAGTAACTTTTAATTATCCATTTGAGCAGAGTAAAAATTACTGAACAAGAAGAAAATTGGTCATGGGGCTAATTTTCTTTTTTCATCATAGTAATTTTTATTCTATAAACTACACTACATTACCTATGTTGCTTCCTTTGCGCTGTTCGCTGCTGTTATGGGTTTTGCTAGCTTGTTTTGCAAGTATATTGCAAGCTCAAGATTCTACTGCACTGCTTGAATCTGTAGACATTCCGCCCTTATTTGAGGGTTGTGCAGATCCACTAATCAGTGCCAGTCAGCGTCAAGCGTGTTCTGCGCCCAAAATTCAGCAATTTATACGCAAGCATTTATCCTATCCAGATAGTGCGCGGGTACGTGGTGTGGAAGGAATGGTAGTGGTTCGGTTTTCGGTCTCTGAGACCGGAGCTATTACAGATTTGGAATTATTGCGTAATATAGGGGCTGGCTGTGGGCAAGAAGCCTTGCGTGTAGTGCGTATGATGCCCAATTTTACGCCTGCTTATCGCAATGGCAAAGCAATTGCCACCAAAATGACTTTGCCTATTCGTTTTACACAAAAACAAAGCAAGGGTGTTGAAATGAAGTATAGAGTAGAGTGGGGAGCAACTTATACGAGCAAAATTACCAAAACTGAACTCAAAGGACTCTTGCGTCGCCATCTAATGGTTAGGGATGTTTATGGAGAGGTCTATGATCCCCAGTTTATCAGCTTAAAAATCGAAACACCCAACAAAGACATTGAACTAGAAACACGTGGAGGACAACTGAGCCGAGAAATGTTACAAGCACTCAAACGTGTACGTCCTCGTCATCGCATCACTTTGTATCTGACCATTAAGGATAAGTATGAAGAAATTGATGTGCCCCGAATTCTGGAAATCACTCCTTAACATTATACCACTAGCCCAATCGTGCAATAGCTTGCAATAAGCGTTCAGGCACTTCTCCCTCACAAGCCATTTTATAATCTGCATAAGAACAAGCTACCAAAGGCTCGGCGGCACTGAATTCTTTGGGAATAGCCACCCACCAACGATCACTTTTTTGACTTTTGTAAAAGGTAACAGAAGTATCTAGCAATTTATTGTCTACCACATAGGCACGCAATTGTTTGCGCTGTACGGGCCATTCATATACTCTTGCATAAAAACCCTCTACCGCAAACCAAATCAACTGGGCCGTGAGCAATGCTGTTTGTCCATAATCTTCATATTGAGCCTTCCAATCATAAATACACAAACTAGATAACTGGTCACTAACACTCATGTAACGCACCAATCGACAGGCTTGGGCAGCCGTTAGGCCATTGGGATTGCGTGGGCTTAGGGCAGGGGCATCTGCTCCTCGAATAGCTCCTAGAGAAAAACCTGCAATATCTGCTTGTCGTACCATTGGTTCTACTTCTTCCAACTGCTGCACCACACTACCCAAACGATGGATATTTACTTGTTTTTTTTGTAATAATTGAACAACAGCAGGATTGGTCAAGTAAGATTGACTGCCAATACAGCTTAGTTGTTGCAATAATTTTGGACGGTATTGTAATAACTGATTGAGCAAACCCTTTTCCCCCTCCAACGTATAATCCAACTTAGCATCAATCATAGCCAATGCTATTTGCTCCGAACCTTGCTCATAAGCCTTGAGTTGAGCCATCAGTGCCTCTCCTTTTTCTGCTACAACAATTGGAAAAATTCCCTGCTTTAATAAAATATCTAGTAGCTCAGTTAAGGGCAATAAATTGGCTTGCACAAGCCCCAAATCAATTACTTTATTGGGCCTAAAATTGACACTAAGAAGAGCCAGTTGCGCTCGAACAGCTTGGTAAGCCTCCACTGTACTGTACCCAATTAGGGCAATGTGTGCCTCCTGCCATTTTGTTTCTCCTTCTTGGTGTATCATTATGTTTTGGCCATACTGAAAAGAGGCAGAAGAAGGAAGAGATAAAGATGCTGGTTGTAATAAATGCTCGATCATAGATCGTGTGAAAATTGCTAGGTTTTTAATAAAGGTAGGAAACAATAAAAGGTAAAACCTGATGAGTGATATAGCGAAAAACAATTCTTTTCTCAACAATAATTACAATAATAGCCTTTATAATCAATTCTAGAAAACAATCCTTGTCTTAATATTAAATTACTGTATACAACAGGCGTTGAGCCAATCAATTAAGTGAAAAAAAGATTTTTGGGCTAATCCGAAGTTTCTGCTCAATTATTCTATATTTGCACGCAAAATAAAGGACTATTATGAAATTATTACAGCAATACAAAGAACAACAGCCAGAGATCGTATTTGAATGGACTGATCAAGAAACTAACGCCAAAGGATGGGTCGTTATTAATTCTCTACGCGGCGGTGCTGCTGGAGGCGGTACACGTATGCGCTTAGGTTTGAATAGAGAAGAAGTGATTTCTCTAGCAAAAGTCATGGAAATTAAATTCTCGGTTTGTGGCCCCAATATTGGTGGTGCCAAATCAGGAATCAATTTTGACCCCAATGACCCACGCAAATATGAAGTGCTAAAACGATGGTATAAGGCTGTAATTCCCTTGCTCAAAAACTACTATGGCACTGGTGGAGATTTGAATGTGGATGAATTAAAAGATGTTATTCCTATTACTCAAAATTTAGGACTTTGGCATCCACAACAAGGTATTGTTCGAGGACATTTTAAGTCCAATGAGGGAGAGCGTATCGAAATTTTAGGTCAATTGCGCCAAGGGGTTTCCAAAATAGTAGAAGACCCTAACTATACGCCCTCTGTGATTAAAAAATATGCTGTTGCGGATTTAATTACAGGATATGGAGTTGCAGAATCAGTGGTGCATTATTATGATTTGTATCATAAGAGTGACTTGACGGGCAAACGGGTTATTATTCAAGGTTGGGGAAATGTAGCTGCTGCAGCGGCGTATTACTTGGCAGAGAAAGGAGCCAAGATAGTAGGTATTGTAGATATTGGTGGGGGGATTTTGAGCACAGAGGGCTTAAATTTTGATGAAGTGGTTGCCTTATATAATGATAAAGTTGGTAATAAACTTTTTTCTCCCAAAATGGTTTCTTTTGAAGAGGCCAATCAAAAAATATGGGATATGAAAGCCGATGTGTTTATTCCGGGGGCAGCTTCTAAGTTGATTACTCGTGAACAAATTGACGCATTAATTGCTAATGGATTGCAAGTCGTATCATGTGGGGCTAATGTTCCTTTTATTGATGATGAGGTGTTTTTTGGGCCTACGGCCAAATACACGGATCAAAAAATTAGTGTCATTCCTGATTTTATTGCCAATTGTGGAATGGCCCGCGTATTTGCTTATCTGATGCAGCCACACGCTTTGCTGACCGATGAGCGTATTTTTACCGATGTATCTCAAACTATTCGCAGGGCACTTCAAGAAGTAATGAAAATCAATGCGTCAGCAGCTTTGGGTAAATTAATGGATGTTCCTGAATAAATGTGCATACTAAAATAGTACTTTTAGATAGAATAGATGAAAAAGAAGTGTTTTGACTAGCAGATAGTTGCATTAACAACAAAAAAAACAGCTATAAGCCTAAAATATTGTTGTAAACAGAAAAAAAATGTAAATTTGCCAAATGTTGGATCTATTATTTCCTGTGGAATTAAGAGTGTTCTTGTGACATTTTATTTTTACTTATAAGTAATGAATTATTAGTTTTGGATTAATAAAACTAATTCTCTTTGTAAGAAAATCTATTTGTTATTCGGTTCAATAGATTTAGATATTAATCAAAAAGTACAACACTCTGATTTAACTGTCCTTTTAACATTTTAAAAAATAAAGCTAGATTCAATCCAACAAAGACAAACTATATATGATGAAAAAAATTTACCAATTAGGAGTTGTTTTGGCGGGAGCAGTAGTGCTTATGGTAGCTGATACAGCTCAAGCACAAATCTCTGTTAATCCAACAGAAGATAAGTACATTATCAAAAAAGACCAAGCGCGCCATGCAGAGTGGAAGGAAGGTAAAAGTCAATTTCCGGGTCGCCCCAGAGACTGGTGGCAATTAGGTATTGGTGGTGGTAGCTTCCTTGTTGGAGGTGATGTTAAGCCTGCTTTTGGTTGGGGGGCTTCTGTACATGTTAGAAAATCAATTGGATATGTATTTTCACTCAAGGCAGAATACATGTTTGGACAGGCAAGTGGCTTAAATTATGCGCCATCGTATTACCGAGCATTTCCCAATGTGGATCCCTTTACAATTACCTCTTCTGTAGGTAATGTGGTATCTGTTGGTGATTATGGTGTTGGCGATGCGTTTTATGCCAATTACAAGATACAGCAACACCACGCTTTGTCTTTGCAAATGGTATTCAACCTAAACAATATCAAGTTTCACAAAAAAAGCAATCGTTGGAGTTTGAACCTAATTTTAGGATTGGGTGCTAACTTGTACAATACCAAACTTGATGCTTTGGATGAAAACAATGCTACCTATGGTGCTGCCATGACTGAATTGGCAAACCGTGCGGGTGGTGGTGCGCCCAACCAACAATATGATTTAAGTAAGGTGCGTGATCGCAATGCCATTATCCAAGAGTTGAGAGGCATTTTGGACGGTACTTACGAAACATTGGCACAACAAAATGCCAATAACATCCTAACATTGGGCGAGGGGCAAGATCGTATGGTATTAAACCCATTTATCAATGTTGGTTTATCATTTGAATATCTAATTACACCTCGTATTTCTTTAGGATTAGAACACCAAGCATACCTTTCTGACGATGACTTTTTTGACGGAAAAAGCCGCAAAGAAAATGGAGCCAATACTTCTAATATTGATATTCCTCACTACACAAGCTTGCGTCTAGGATTTCACATTGGTAAAAAAGAAAAAGCTATCCAGCCTTTGTGGTTTGTAAACCCATTGATTTATCCTATGCAAGACATTGCTGATATTAAGAGTACCTTGGATGAAGATTGGTTTACAGATGACGATGATGATGGTGTGCCAAATGCTTTGGATGAAGAAAAAGACACTCCTCCAGATACAGAAGTAGATAGCAAAGGTCGCTCTTTGGATTCGGACGGTGATGGTGTAGTAAACAGCCAAGATAAAGAGCCATTCTCTCCTCCCGGTTACCCAACAGACAAAGATGGTGTAGCGCAAGTACCAAAACCACTTACACAAGATGATGTAAAACAGATCCCTGGTGATCCAACTACTGGAAAATACCCAACATTAGTTATTGGTGATGAGGTATATGATCCTTTAGGTTCTAATAGTGGAGGTACACTCAAAGATTGGTATTTGCCAATGGTACACTTTGATTTAGACAAATACTACTTGCGTCCAGAGGCGTATGAGCAATTACAACACGTAGCTAGTGTAATGAAAGGTTATCCTAGCCTAAAGGTTGTAGCTCATGGACATACGGATGTGCGTGCTTCTGAGGGCTATAATGACATGTTATCTTACAACCGTGCTATGTCTTGCGTAGATTACTTGGTAAATCGTTATGGCATAGACCGCAGCCGTTTCATCATTCGTTACAATGGCGAGGTAGAAAACTTAGTTCAAAACGCCAACAGAGAGACAGAACACTTCATGAACCGCCGTGTAGAATTCTACGTTGCTGATGAAAATGCACAGGATCAATCTCGCCCAGAAGGTGATGGCAAAGCCAACAGAAACTGGAAATACTAGGCAATAGCCTTTGGTAAGTAGACCTATCAATGCTCTACTTCCTATTAAAATAGGAAAACAGCCCCTGCTGTTTTCCTGTTTTTTGTTTGTAAAGCTTTTGCTCTATTAGGAGTATTCAACTATTCTTTATCAAACACAAAACTGCTTATGCTTATAAAAGAAGTTACTCAATACTTGGAGGAAATAGCACCTTTGTCTTATCAAGAAAGCTATGATAATGCAGGACTACTAGTGGGTAATTCCAATTGGGAGCTTACAGGAATTCTTATTGCATTAGATACCATAGAGTCGGTATTGGATGAGGCAATAGCCAAGGGGTGCAACTTGATTGTAGCACATCACCCTATTGTGTTTGGTGGGCTCAAGAAGTTTACTGGACGCAATTATGTAGAGCGTGTGGTTATCAAAGCTATTAAGCACGATTTAGCCATTTATGTTGCCCATACCAATTTGGACAATGTATTTAAAAATGGGGTAAATGCTAAGATTGCACAAAAATTGGGCTTGAACCAAACACGCATCTTGGCACCCAAAAAAGGCTTGCTCAAAAAACTATATACTTTTGTTCCGCACCAACACAAAGAGAAGGTTGCCAATGCTCTGTTTGCAGCAGGGGCCGGACAATTGGGCAATTATACAGAGTGTAGCTTTCAGTTGGAGGGAAGGGGAACTTTTAAAGGTGGTGATGGTGCCAACCCAGCAGTAGGCGCCGTAGGAACACAGCACCAAGAACCCGAAACGAAGTTGGAAGTACTGGTGCCTGCCTACCAACAAGGTGCTATTCTTAGGGCATTGCAACAAACACATCCTTATGAAGAAGTGGCCTATGATTTGGTAACATTAGACAATGCACATCCACAAGTAGGAGCAGGCATAATAGGAGAACTGGAACAACCCATGGAAGCCTTAGAGTTTTTGAAATTTCTAAAGCAACAAATGCAAACAGACTGTGTGCGTTATACCGCACTCTGTCGCAAACAAATTAAGCGAGTTGCTGTTTGTGGAGGTGCAGGAAGCTTTTTGCTGCCCCAAGCCAAAAGTGCTGGAGCAGATATTTTTATTACAGCGGATTATAAGTATCATCAGTTTTTTGATGCCGATAATACCCTAATTATTGCAGATATAGGGCATTATGAGAGCGAACAATTTACTATTGAGCTATTTTATGAACTTTTGACGCAAAAATTTACTAATTTTGCAATTCATTGTACCAAAGTAACTACAAATCCGATAAATTATCTATAATATTATGGCCAAAAAAAATGCTAACGCCAATTTACCTGTTGAGGAAAAACTGAAAAATCTTTACGAATTACAAGCAGTTAATACCAAACTCAACAACATCAAAAAATTACAGGGTGAATTACCTTTGGAGGTAAGTGCGTTGGAGGGCGAAATAAATGCACTCGATACACGCATTGCGAAGTTGGAAGAAGAGTATCAAGACTTGGAAAGAAGCATCGCGCAGTATGAAACTCAAATCAAAGAGTCTGAAGCTTTGATTGAAAGGTATAACAAGCAGCAAGATGATGTCCAGAACAACCGAGAGTACGAAGCGTTGACACGTGAAGTGGAGTTACAAAATTTGGATATTCAATTGGCAAACAAGCGCATTCGAGAAACCCAACAGCGTCTTAATAATAAACAGTTGACCTTGGAAGCTTCTAAACAAAAGAGAGAGGAAAAAGTCTCTGATATGAAATTGAAGCAGGAAGAACTAGAAAAAATTACTGCCAAAACTGAAAAGGACGAACAAAAATTCTTGCGTAAGGAAAAACGTGCTCGCAAAAAAATTGATGAGAATTTGTTAGAAATTTATGATCGTTTGGCAACCACCTACAAAAATGGTTTGGCTGTGGTAACGGTAGAGCGTGATGCTTGCAGTGGCTGTTTTAATCAAGTGCCACCTCAAATACAACTAGAGTTGGGGCAACGCAAACGCATTATTAATTGTGAACACTGTGCCAGAATCTTAGTAGCATCTAATATTGAAACTTCGCTAGAAGAACTAGAACAAGAAGAAGCTGCCGAAAGTCTTTAGGCATTGTTTTATAGATGGCATGATTTCCATCAATGAACAACAACTAATCAACTATTAATAGAGACCTTGGAGAACAATTTGTTTTTCAAGGTCTTTTTTTTGAAACTTGTATGGATGTGTTTTACCTACACTCGTTTGAACCTGCTCAATCAGGACAAAAAGAAATAGCCACTCTTTATCATAAAAAAACAGCCTCGAATGGAAATTCGAGGCTGTAACAACAAGTTATTGCGCGATTTGTCCCTATTTAGTCAATAACGTTGTGAATAGACACTACTGCTCTGCGTTGGGACAAATTGTTCAATTATTTGGGACGTAAATTAGCAATATTGATTGGCTAATTACTAAAGAAATCAATCAAGATATTATGCTGTACGTGCGTGATCGTGTTGGTATAATAGTAGGCCAAAACTGGTAATCATACTCATGACAAATACTTCCAAAAAGAGCATAGCCCCTGATAATACAGGTACAAAACCATGCGATCTGCCCAATTCATCTACATGAGTCATATTGGCGGTAATTGTTGCTGGATTAAACATGTCAATTCCAGCGGTAAGGATAAAGGTGAAGATCATAATAACAGCAGCAACCAAAGAAGCAACGGCGGCAAATACTATTCCTTTCTGGAAGAACCTGTATTTGTTAGAAACGGTTTCCTTCAATTTGGCCAAACCAATATACATGGGTACTGCTAGAACCAAATATTTCATCATCTTTAGTCCCAAATTATTACCTGTACTTATTAACTCTACAAATAATAGAAAACCTATCATAGCCATTGCGGCCGTGCTACCTGTGAGTGTGGCCTGTATATGTTTGGTAGGGATAATAGTGTTCAAATTTTTTCTTAATGAAAAATTTATGCTTGTATCTTGTCTCATAAAATATTTTTTATTTGTTAAATAATATGCTGAACACAGAAATATACGATCAATGCTTATTTAAAAATACATTAGCTCACGTATACAAGCTTACAAAGTAGCTGTGCTTGCTAGTGCGCTACAATTGTTTTTTTTGATATGTTTTGTTAAAAAAGCAAGGGAATTTCCACACCAATTATCTTCGAGAAAAGATAAAAATGGAAATTAAAAACAACACAAGTTCTGTAAATTTGCTGATTCACAATGTTTGTGAATACCGAGCTATAATTTTTGGTTGCTTATGGGGTAGAAAGATGTACAACCTAACTACCAATATTCTCTGTGTAAAGATATAGATGCACAAGAGTATTAAAACTCCTGATAATTGACTAAATGTTATTTTTCTTTAGTCACATCTACACTATTTATAACAGGAAACCAACCAAATTGTTTTGGAAAAATACTATTTTTTCAAAAAAAATAGCCCCAACCAATCAATAGCTAGGGCATTATGCTCTGCTCACAAAATACTTTTGTATAACAGGTGTACAATTACTGAACCCAATATGCCCCCTGCTGTTTAATTGACAAACAAAGCATATCCCACATGGAAATAAGACTGTTAAAACGAGAAGAAATAGAAGCCCCCAAATGGAATGGTTGTGTACATTATGCTGCCAATAGCAAAATATATGGCTACACTTGGTATTTGGATAATGTTACGAGTGAATGGATGGGCTTGGTAGAGGGCGATTACCAGTCTGTGTTTCCACTAGTTTGGAACGATAAATTGTTTAAAATAAAGCAGTTGTATCAGCCACATCTCTGCCAGCAATTGGGCCTGTTTACCGTTAATGTGCGCTCCAAAGAGCGCATCCAGCAATTTTTGACTGCCATTCCAGAAGAATTTAAATATTGGGATATTCCACTAAATGATGACAATGCCAATGTCCTGAAACTGAAGGACTACCAAGCCATCAGCCAACCCAATTACCTGCTCTATCTCGATAAGCCTTATGAAGAACTGTATGCTGCTTATTCTAAAAATACCAAACGCAAGATCAAAAAAGCGCAGGGGCAGAACCTGTATCTGACGGCCAATATGCAGCCCGATAAATTTGTGGCCATGGTCAAAAAAGCCCAATTGGCCAAGGGAATTAAGCATCCTGATGCCTTGTATCACACTGCTTCTAGGATTATTTGGAATTGCCTGCATCGGGGCAAGGGCGTTATTTCGGCAGCTTATGATAGCAACAAAGAATTGTGTGCCGCTATATTCTTTATGTTTGAGGGGGCTGCACTAATTAATTTGCTCAATGTCACCACTCCCAGAGGCAAGGAAACGGGGGCTATGGCCTATCTACTAGATGCTACTGTGCAACGAGAAGCAGGGAGTCATCGTTATATTGATTTTGAAGGCTCTGCAGTGGAGGGCATTGCTCGATTCTACGAAAGCTTTGGTGCTCAAAATAAGCCCTATTACAGAATCACAAAAAATGAATTGCCTTGGTGGATACGCTGGCGCAGACGTTAAGAAAATATGCTTTCCAATTGGTCTTTTCTCATAATAATGTTATCTTGAATACAATTAATGCCTTGTAGAATGCTACAAGTAATTAATGCACTAATACCATTGATAAGCAATCAAACAGCCCTTCAGTTATGGCAGATGAATTAGATGACTTAACAAACTCAGGAGACAGCTCTGATGGCGTACAGAGTGATGAGGATTTATTGGCTTCCTTTTTTGATAATGAGGAGGAGGATATAGATGATGATGATTTATTAGCTTCTTTCTTTGATGATGAGCCAGATGATGGTGTGTTAGATGATGATGCCTTATTGGCTTCCTTCTTTGAAAATGAAGAGGAAGATTTAGAGGAAGAAGATAGTCTTTTGGCTTCCTTTTTTGATGAGGAGGAGGCAGATTTAGACGAAGAAGACGATAGCCTTTTGGCCTCCTTTCTTGAAGAGGATGATGTGGTTACTACACGAGGGCTCGACAATAATGACGACGACGATGACGACGAAGAGGACGACGACGAAGAAGATACAGGTGGAATTTTAGGTGATTTGGTTGGTAATTCTAACCAAAAACCTAAGCCAATTTTGCCTTACAAAAAAGAAAAAAGAAAAGCCCGTTTAGATATTACCAAAAACTCCAAGAGCGATCACAGAAATGTAAAACGCTACACCAAAAATGAGCTAAACGAGCAACTCAAGCGCGATTACAAATTTATGCTTGGCAAACCTTATATGGTCATTCAGCCTGTGACGATTATGGCTGAATATCCTTATAAGAAAAAGAAAAGTGATGACGATGAAATCAAGAGCTACAATACTGATCTTGACTATGTATTGGTTATCGGAAAATTGCTCAAATGGCGTTCTACAGAAGAATTTAAAGGCAAACCTTACAAGTTGGGAGAAATCATGTACATGAAACGTGGTGTTTATTGGGTAAATGGTAAAGAAATATCCATGGAACCCCATTTTGCCATTGTCATCAATCGCTCCTACAAACGTATCAAGTCTAAGCGCATTCGCGATTTATTAGCACCACTCAAACAGCGTCTTCGTTCAGGAAAACCATTCAGTATTTACAAGGAATTTCCTATCATTATCCGAAGAACGGGATCATTTAGCTAAGATTATGCGTTGTTTTGAATTACTACAAAGCTTTGGTTCCCCTGCCAAGGCTTATAACTATATATACACACACCAAAATTATGCTGTCATGAAAGTAACCTCTTACCTCAGCGTGCTACTCGTATTGCTCTTATTATCCTGTGCCAGAAATACTTATCCTGAGGGATATTGGCGAGCAAGCAATGACCAATATTCTACTGCCGAAAAACAATATGTATTGGTCATTGCTGACGAAAAATGGACACACTTATCTGAAGATATTAGTTTGTTTGCCAATCTGGAACGCCTTACTGTTCAGAATACGGCTTTGGTCGAAGCACCTGAGTACATCAACCAACTAACCAAATTGGAGCGTCTAAACTTGTCGAGAAACAAACTCAAATCCCTGCCCAAAACTATTATTGAATTGCAACAAATTAAGCATTTGGACTTGAGCAATAATAACTTTGAAGTGTTGCCAGAAGAAATTTTAGCCCTAAAAAATTTAGAAGTATTAGACTTGAGAAACA
This sequence comes from uncultured Aureispira sp., assembly GCA_964445645.1. Classification (GTDB taxonomy): domain Bacteria; phylum Bacteroidota; class Bacteroidia; order Chitinophagales; family Saprospiraceae; genus Aureispira. The sequence continues at coordinate 60,245 of CAYULH010000001.1, forward strand.
ATAATCTAAGTGATTTGCCACAAGCCTTGGATCAACTCAAGCATCTTGATACGGTTTATATTGGAGGGAATAATTTTACGGAGGAACAACGTAGAATGTTTAGAAAGTGGCTACCTTACACCAAAATAATTTCACGTTCAAGCAAACACTAATCTACAGTTGTGCCAAGCAGCCAACAGAAGTGTTTTTATCACAAAAAATGAAAGCTTTAGTTCTACCTGCTATCAAGCAAGCCCTTGTTTATCAAGATATAGAGAAACCAATGCCCAAAGCTGGTCAAGTTTTGGTACAATTGCACGCTGCTGCCCTCAATCACCGAGATGTATACATACAACAGGGCTTGTATGCCCACATCAAAACGCCTGTTATTTTGGGTTCTGATGGGGCTGGACAAGTTGTTGCCGTAGGCGAAGGGGTAGCCACAACATGGCTAAATGCTGATGTGATTATATTACCGGGTATTGGTTGGGAGAAGGGAGCTGTACAGCCCAAGGATTATCAAATTTTGGGTATGCCCGATGATGGTTGTCTGGCACAGTATATTGTAGTCGATGTAAAGCAAGTATTTGCCAAACCCAGTCATCTTAGTTTTGAGCAGGCGGCTGCCTTGCCCTTGGCTGGACTCACGGCCTTTCGGGCATTGATGGTGCGGGCGCAAGCCACGGGTAAGGATCGAGTGCTGATTTCGGGCATTGGTGGAGGGGTGGCTCTCATGGCTTTTCAAATGGCGATAGCGCTAGGAGCAGAAGTTTATGTAACCTCTAGCTCTGAGGAAAAAATCAAACGGGCCATAGAATTGGGGGCGGCTGGTGGTGCCAATTACAAAACAGAAAATTGGCACAAAGCACTAAAGGAACAAGCTGGTGGGGAGTTTGATGTAATTGTAGACAGTGCAGGCGGCGATGGATTTAAGCGTTTGGTAGATATTGCAGCTCCTGCTGGCCGAATTGTATTTTATGGTGGTACACGTGGCAAATTCACCGTAAGCCCCCAACGTGTATTCTGGAAACAATTGTCTATTCTAGGTTCTACCATGGGCAGCAGTGCCGAATTTGAACGTTTGTTGGAGTTTGTAGCCGCCCAAAAACTAGTACCCGTTGTAGACAGCACTTGGGCATTAGAAAAAGGACAAGAAGCATTGGAGTATATGGATCAAGGGCAGCAATTTGGCAAGATTGTGGTGAGCATTCCACCCGTTAAGTAACCAGTATTTTTCTTATACTATTAGTTTGTAAAAATAAATACAAAGTAGTAGCTGGAATAAGGCTGGCAGAGGATTGCAACAATGTGCTGCTGTTCATTGTTCTGTAATCATTTACAAATAAATTAACCTATCAAATCATTGCTCACTGTGCAGAAGCATTTTTTTACCATTCTTGTTTTTTCTTTTTGTTATTTAATTAGTTGCTCCACCCAAGCACAACTCCCACCAACCTTTGCTCGTGCAGCCATGCCTGCCCAAGAGCGTTTTTGTATGCAGCAATTTAATGATACAGCTAGTGGTGTTAATCCTGTTAATGCTTTTATTTTGGCCAAAATGACAGAGCTGATGTATGAGGATCGGCTCGATTATCAGATGCGTTATATCCAGAACAATTGCAAAGTAGTAGACACGCTAGAATCTAGCGATTGGTTGGAGCAGCATGGTTGTGTGAATGATGGAAATTTTGAGGCGATTTATCAAACCCGATTTCAGCATTATTTTCAAGCCGATCGCGCTACAGCTAGTACAGCCACCACTATGTTAGAGGAGGCCCAAGGGGCGGTAGAGTTTCGATATTTGCACAAAATACACACAGAAGATGCTCGTTTTATGGGCATCAAATACAAATCAGGACTTGATCCTGAACTGATGTTGGTATCTACTCCTACTACTATTTTTATTCTGTTTAGAGGAACCGATGATGTAGGCGAAAACCAATGGGCAGAATGGCTAGGCACGGATTTTAGAATCAACCAGCGAATAGCAGGGGGCGCATTGGCAGGCACACGCATTCATACAGGTTTTTGGTTGAGTTTTGATTTGATTCGGGATGATTTGCTCACGGCTTTGGCCGAATTGAATGCCAAAGAAAAAAATATATGGGTAGCTGGGCACAGTTTGGGGGGCGCACTCTCCGTTATTACAGGAACTTACCTCAAAGCCAGTGGTTATAAGGTACAAAATGTCTACGCTTATGCTTGCCCCCGAACCATTGGCAATCGTAATTTTATCAAAAAAGCCAATGAATTATTGCCCAATAGAATTCAGCGTTTTGAATACTACAAAGACCCTGTCACCATGCTTTGGGCACCAGGCTATAAATACCACCATGTAGGACAGCGCAATTGGTACGATGAAGAAAAATTAGGTCATTACAAACTGTATAAAAATACCTTTGAGCGTAGTTTTATTTCGCCTACTATGAAAAAATGCCCACATATTGGCACAGAGGGCGACAGCAAAGCGTGCAAAAAAGCACGCCGACGCATCAAACAGGCCCAACACAGTGGGGCCATCTTTGTCACTTATGACATGCTGCATTATCACAACCCACAATGGTATGTCAAAGCAGCTTATGCTCAATTAACAGACGAACAAAAAGCTGTTTTGCCAGCCGTAGACGATAGTTATCCTTACCTTTACTACGGCTTGGACGGCACCAAGTAGTTTTTATTTACCAAGCACTTATAATTTAATTACCAATAAAATGGAACAAAATATACACGTTGACGAAGTAACCATGACCAAACTGGTTTTGCACAAAGTCGGCAACAAATCACAAGATGAAGGCATTCGTATAGCAAAGAAGTTGTTTAATCTGACCGATGAATTGCTAGAAATACTCATGAGTTACTTTTTGGGCGGATTTAAGTTGGAAGAAATCTACGAATTTAACCACGAGGTAGATTTGAGTATGAACGAAATTTACAATTATTGTAAGTATATCTTTGAGGATGTAGAGGAGAATTTTTACAACCAGTCTATTAATATTCTCAAGCACCTGTACGAAAAATCCAACCATGTCAAGGTCAAAGGTGGCGAGTTGTACGTGGCCTATTTTAAGGATTGTATTGTAGATGATGAATTGGTGGATGCCATTGGGATTTTTAAGGCAGAAAATAAAGATACCTACCTAAAATTGAAATTGGATGAAGAGGAGGAATGGACTTTGGATTTTGAGGAAGGAACAGATATTGCCAAGCTGGATAAGGGCTGTTTGGTGTTTAATTTGCATGAAGAAACGGGCTACAGAGTGGTATCGGTAGACCTCAAAAGTGCCGATGCTAAATACTGGAAAGATGAATTCTTGATGATTACACAAGTCCAAAATGATCGTTTCCAAACCAAGGCTTACTTAGACCTCTGCAAAGAGTTTGGAAAGATGGCCTTCAAGGAAGAGGACAAGCACGAAGGGGTAGATTTTCTCAACCGTTCCAAGGATTATTTTGAGCATTACAAGGAATTTGATGAGCAGCAATTCAAAGAGGTGATTTTTGAAGATGATTTTGAGAAAATAGATGCTTTTGAAGCCAAAAAACAAGATTTTCAAGAAAAATTAGGTATCGAAGATACCGCCGAAGAGGGCTTTTTTATCAACAAAAAGGTTGTAGAAAAGGCCAAACGTGGTTTCAAAAACAAAATCCAATTGGATACCGAAATGGAAATCAAAATCCTATCGTCACAAGCACAAGCCGAGGGTTTCTTGGAGCGTGGTTATGATGAGGAAAAGGAAATGAAGTATTACAAGATTTATTTTAATAATGAGAAGTAGTCACAAACAACTTCATAATATAAAAGTAGAGGCTGTCTAGGGTATAATCTGGACAGCCTCTTTGCATTTTATTGCTTAATAATTTGTTGTATAGCACTGTGGAAACCGTCATGTATGTGTAAATAGTAAATACCTGCGGGCAATTTTTCTAGTGAAACTTGAGTGCGATTATTTGTGGAATGTTGTGTATGAATGGCCTGACCAAGGTTGTTAAGGATCGTAATGGTAGTCTCTTTGTGTGTATCTAGTTCTACAATCACAAAATTATCTGTAGGATTAGGATAAACTTTGAGCTTCATTTGTTGACTAATAGGCTCTGTTAAATCTAATATTATGATGCCATCATTGATTGTATGTGTGCTAGTATTGGTAATAATGGGAGCGTTAAAATCAAAGTAAATGCCTGCTGAATTCTGTAACCTAGTACCATTGGGTAAATTAGGTTGTTGCTCGACTTCAAATTTTACAAAACCATTACTGGCTGGTTCGTTGACATTACTATCAGGAAGCATGATGTTGTTAAACGTCCATTCCAAGACTCTTGAGTCATATATTCTAAAACTATAATCATGGCTGGATGCCCCTGACTGAACTGAAAAAATGTCAAAATCAGTAGATAAGGTATCTTTAATTACCACAGTAAAGGCTGTATCTGTACCTGTGTTTTGGAATCGAATGAGGTATTCAATTTTTTGATTGGGGAGAACATCATGATTGGTTCCAACCCCTAGAGGAAAGCCCGTTTTATCATTGGGATCATAAGAGCCTTTGACAACTCCACAGTAAATATCGATCATTGGATCGGCATCATCAGGTGGGAAAATATTGACTAAGTTGGGAGTCCAATTGGCGGCATTACCACATAGCTCAATAGTAGCAGAAGGCTGAGAGTTGCCCCAGTGCAAAGGGTGTTGGTCCACTTCCATGCGCCAAGTTCTTCCATCACCTGCAAAACTAACAACGTGACTCTGTTGTGCAGATAATTGGATCGAATCTATTTGAGTTAATACACCATCTACATACAGCCTTGTTTGGCTCCAGCAACTCATTGTTGCCCCTGTGTTGCTAATAGTAAAATGTATGGTATCATTATTATGACAAGACGCATTAATCGTTAAATGAGAATTATCAAAAGCAGTACTACAAGGAATACCAACAATATTGGGAATAGAATCAAGCGCACAAGAATCTACAGGATGTAATCGAGCATCCATACAGAGCGTTGTGCCTAAGATAGCATTTTGTGAGACTGTGCAATCAAACCAAAATTGATGACATTGTTGTGGAAATAAGTCGTTTAGATTTACTCTAAAGGTATTATTTCCTAAATTAATATAAGATCTAGAGGCTGCATTTACAGTTAACAAAGAATCTAAGGTAATAATAACATAAGCATTATTTAAGGCACTTGTTGCATCCGAACCATTGCAAGTACGAACATAAATCCTCTGATTGGAAAAACCAGGTCTTAGAAATAGTGCATTAATCGAAATACTGGGGTCAGAACACTGTTTTATAGACTCATAACCAATTGGTTGTACTAATGTGATGCTATCTGGGTGTACTACTGTAAAGGTGTAACTAGTCATACAAGGTTGATAATTATTATTAGCAGTAGAATCTGGGGTGATTGTGTAAGTACCAGCAGGTAAAGAATCTATTCCCCAGTAACCCCTTGTAGTGGTTTGAACGGTAATATTTCCTGGGTTTATAACTAGTCGTTGATTAGATAAGTTATTCTCTTGAGCATCTTTTTGGCAATTTTGATTTACCTCTAGGTAGGTAGAACCATAAATTCCAAAACGAGCAAATACACGTACCTGGCCAGCCAAACCATAGCTTTTATAACTATAAGGGGCACCCATTGCCACAGTTGAGCCATCTGCACTTATACTAACTGTACTGCCCAAACGATCGCCATCTAATTCTCCAATTATATTTTCTCCTGTCTGAACCCAGGTACTTCCATCCCAATCATGTATTCTTACACGTCCACCAATTGTAGAGCCTACTTCCAAAGGATCACCAATAACAATAGTATTACCGCTATTATCTATATCAACAGAAATACCCAAAAGGTCATTGTTGGGATTTATTTCCATTCCTTTTTGATTCCAAGAGGTACCTGTCCATTCAAAAACTCTCGCCCTACCATTTAACTGAACTCCAATCGAAGCTGACGTATTGCGAGGCTCACCAACAATCACAATGTTTCCATTAGCATTTAAACCCACAGAAGTTCCTGCTTGGTATAGTTGGTCTCCATCTATATCCATTCCCTTCTGATTCCAAGCATTTCCATTCCACTCGTATACTCTTACATGACCTGCATTTGGACCATTCCCATCATTAGCTGGTGCACCAATAGCAATCACATCCCCATTGTCACTTAAACTAACTGATCGACCAAATAAATCATTAATTGCTTCACCGTCTATATCCATGCCTTTCTGTGCCCAAGTACTTCCATTCCATTCATAGACTCTTACATGGCCTGATCGAGTACCATTTCCTGCATTATCAGGTGCTCCAATGGCTATAATATCACCATTACTACTGAGGTCTATTGAATAACCAGCTGCATCACCAGCAGCCTCTCCAAGTATATCCATTCCTTTCCTAACCCAAGCACTCCCAGTCCATACATATACTTTTACCTTATTAAGACCTGGATGTCCAATAGCTATAATGTTACCGTCAAAGTTTGTGCTAACAGAAAAACCAGACGTGTAAAATATGGCTTCTGGATAAATAGGTAAACCCTTTTGCACCCAACTGTTATTGTGCCAAGTATATACTTTGACTCCTTCAACACTAATAGGAGTAGCAACTGGGGATTCCTTTGCACCTACAACTAATGTTTGTCCATCTCCACTGAGAGCAACTGCACTACCAAAATAATGGTCATAGTTACTTCCTAAGAGGTCTGCTCCCTTTTCAACAAACTGCCCACTTGCAAAAAAAGCGTGAAAGCATAATATAATGAGTATTAATAGTTTAAGTTGTTTCATAGATTTTAAGTATTTAGTTGTTATTTAATATTTTTATTCTAATGTATGTTTTTGGTAGAGGTACAACATGAAAATTTTTTACAAATCTAACTTTTTACTGAAATATAGTATCAATTACAAAGTAATTTATTTTGTTGATTTTGTTGTTTTTAATATTATTTTTTTAAGTTTAATAAATGGATGCAGTGAAGGGTGATAAGTACTTGATTAACTCTTCAAAAAATAGTACCTTGCACTGTTGCTAAAACCACTTGACCTTAGTATCTCTTGTATTGCAATAACCTTATTTCAACTATGGCAAAAGTCCAAAAAATATTTGCTTGTACCGAATGTGGCAGCACCTACTCCAAATGGGCAGGCCAATGCAGTGCCTGTGAGGCTTGGAACACCATCCAAGAAGAGGTATTGGTCAAGGAAACGCCCAAAGAAGCCGCTAAAAAGGCGTGGCGAAAAGGCACTAAAAAGGAAAAACCACGTCCCAAAAAACTCCAACAAATTACGACAGGCACAACTCAACGCCGTGCCATGCAAGATGGCGAACTCAATCGGGTATTGGGCGGTGGACTGGTGGAAGGCTCTATGATTTTGCTGGGTGGCGAACCTGGTATTGGCAAATCTACCTTGATGCTCCAATTGGCCTTGAGTGTGGATGCCAAAGTGCTGTACATATCGGGCGAGGAAAGCGAAGAACAAATTAAGATGCGTGCCAATCGTTTGGGCAAAACACCTGAAGATTGTTACATCATGGCCGATACCAGCCTGACCAACATTCTCATGCAAGCCCAATTGCTAGAGCCTGATATACTGGTGATAGATTCTATTCAAACCATCACCTCCGCTCATATAGAGTCGGCACCGGGTAGTGTTTCGCAGGTGCGGGAATGTGCTACGGAGTTTCAGCGTTTTGCTAAGGAGAGCAGTGTACCTGTGTTTATTATCGGACACATTACCAAGGATGGAGCTATTGCAGGTCCCAAGGTATTGGAGCATATTGTAGATGTGGTGTTGCAGTTTGAGGGCGATAGAAATTATACCCATCGCATTTTGCGTACCATCAAGAATCGTTTTGGCTCTACGGCCGAATTGGGTATTTATGAAATGCAGGGGATAGGCTTGCGAGAGGTATCCAACCCCTCCGAATTGCTCTTGTCTCAAAAAGATGAGGATGTCAGTGGCTCGGCTATTGCGGCTACCCTAGAGGGCATTCGGCCCATGCTTATCGAAACACAAGCCTTGGTGAGTACCTCAGTGTACAGTTCGCCCCAGCGTTCGGCTACGGGTTTTGATTTGCGTCGTTTGAGTATGTTGCTGGCCGTATTGGAGAAGCGTTGCGGCTTTCAGTTTGTGAGCAATGATATTTTCTTGAATATAGCTGGTGGTATCAAGGTGAGCGACCCTGCTATTGATTTGGCTATTATTAGTGCCTTGATTTCTTCCTTGGAGGATGTGACCTTGGCAAGCAATATCTGTTTTGCGGGCGAAGTGGGCTTGTCGGGCGAAATTCGCTCTGTACAACGTGCCGAACAACGGGTGCAGGAGGCCAATCGTTTGGGATTTGAGCAAATTTTTGTGCCCAGATTTAATATGAAAGGCATTGACCAGAAAAATTATAAGGTAGAAATAATTCCTGTGGGTAAAGTGGAGGAATTGTATAATATTTTGTTTTCTTAAATTATGCGTGATCCTATACAGTGTTTTCGTTGGACTTCTTATTTGTATGGCAATAAATTTCCGCTTTCCGTACAAGCTTATTTTGTAGATGGGTTGCTGATTGATACGGGACCAGGCAAATTGAAAGCACAGGTATTGGAAAGTTTACGCATATTGCCCATAGAACAAATTTTCTTGACCCACCACCACGAAGATCACACGGGCAATTTGGCCCTGATACACCAAGCTCATCCTGATGTACCCATGTATGCACACCCTACTTGTGTGGATATTCTCAAAGATCCACCCAAAGTCTCCTTTGCTGAATATTTGACGTGGGGCAAGCACACGGCTGTACAAGACATTCAGCCCGTAGGCGAAACCCTCTCTACCTTCAAGTATGCGTTTACTCCCATCTATACCCCCGGACATGCTGTTGATCATCTGGCCTTGTACGAACCCAATGAGGGTTGGCTTTTTTCGGGCGATATATACGTACACCCTTACATCACCTATTTTGTAGCCAATGAATGTATGGCTACCCAAATGACCTCTCTCAAAAAATTAATTGCCCTAGATTTTGACCGCTTACTTTGTAGCCATAGCAGAGACCAGCTGCATGGCAAAAAGCTACTGCAACAAAAGCTGCAATTTTTTCAAACCTTTAGCGGAAAGGTGCTGCATTGGCACCAACAAGGCTATCCCCCCAAACAAATCATGCGTAAAATGCAATTGAAGGAGCGTTGGATGATAAAAATTTTATCAGGAGGCTGGTTGTCTGCACTCAATATGGTCAAATCTGTCATACGTGCAGAGCGTTTGGGTTTGTGGGACTAGCAATTCTAGGGGGTAAATCTTTGCAGATATAATTGGGCGCAGGCCTCGGCATCCGAAAGGGCATGGTGGTGATTGAGCGCAATACCCTTGCGAGTGCAACATGCACTCAACTTGGCCGGCTTGTAGCCCTTGGCCCGATAAATCTTGCAAGTACATTCCCAACGATAACCCAAACTATAGTCGTTATAATCCAAGTGATAATAAGCCATAGTGCTTCGCAATACATTTCGGTCAAACGACTCATTGTGCGCTACAATCGTCTTGCCCTCTAAGCGTTCAATAATTGCATTAAAATGATCGGCAAAATCGCCCTCATTGGCGGTTTGGGCAGGTTGGATGCCATGCACCCGAATAGTTTGCCAACTGTACAGATTATCAGGAGGCTGTATAAGGGTGTAATAACGATCGGTAATTATACTATTCTCAACCGTGATAATACCCACCGCACAAGCACTATAACGTTGGTGGGTAGCAGTTTCAAAATCAATAGCAACAAAATCCATACAGTCTATTCTAAAGGAATTACAATAACACACAATAAAGCAAAAAACGCCAATTATTCAAAAGAAAAGGTACAATTGGGCAAGGCTTTTTGCAAGCAGGCTATATCCTCGGGCATCAATTTGTAAAGCGCCTGATGTTTGTAAACAAACTCCTTTAGTTGTGGCATTCTTAACAACCAATCCCAACCAAATAATTCCAAACGCGAATGGCTATTGCCAAGGGGCAATTCTTGGAGTGTGGCAAAGGAAGGATGCTGCAATGGGTATTCAGGACTGAGATAACTCAAATCTAGATACCTCAACTCTTTTAGGTCGGCAATAGAAGCAGGTAGCTCTTTGGCATGATTAACCACCAGCGATTCTAGTGCAGCAAACTGATTAATGGAGGGGGGCAAGGAGACGGTAAAAGCATCAATAGTCAGTGTTTTTAGCTGTTGCAATTGCACAAAACTATCAGGGATGCCCAGCACAGGATGCCGTTTGTTGCCACTAAACAAGTGCAAGGATTCTAAGTGCGTCCATTCCCCAATCCAATCGGGCAAGGCTGTTATCATCACATCTTGCAAATTGAGATGGCGCAAGTTGTTCAAATGTCTCAAGAAAGCGGGAACCTCATAAGGATGCTGTCCTTTTGAGGTTTTAAATAAATAATGAATACCAGCCAAATCAAGGCTTTCCAATTGTTGCAATTGGCCAATACTAGCAGGCAGTTCCTTTAGGGAAACATTGGAAGACAGATTGAGAACCTTGAGATTGCACAAACGGTCAATGTCATCAGGCAAAGCTGTTAAGGCATTGTGTGATAAATCCAATTCTTCTAAAAAAGTACACTGAAGCAATGTTTCAGGAAAATGCTCTAAACGTTGCAAAGGCATACCACTCAAACTACTGATATGATAGCTGTTAAGATTCAGTTTTTTATGAAAATACAAATCACAAAAATGCTCTATACATTGCTGCTTGACTTCAAATTCATCGGTTACGACCTCTACAGGCAAATCATTAGAAGTAGCTGGATCAAAGCTGTTGACCACCGCAATAAAGGAAGGAAGATCGAGCAAGCCCGTGTAAAATTCCTGAACCATTTCGGCATGGCAATGCGTGCTTTTGGCCAACTCAAAAGCCAAGCTTCTATTGCACTGAATAGTAGAATAGAACAGTTCACGAATTAATTTATGGTAACTCATTCCTTACTAGATGGTATAGTTATCAGTTGATACAATAACCAACAACAACGGTCATAGTAGCGGTGTCATACAATAGGTAAATCTTGGGGAAAATAGGACAATTATAGTTGCTTATTCAGATAGTGTGTGCAGGCTGAGGCCGTAGAAAAACATCCTTGTAATAAGAAGCCTCCTGTGGGGGCATCCCAGTCTAGCATTTCACCTATTACAAATATAGAGGGTTTTTGTTGTAGAGAAAAGTGATTTTTAAGCCCTTTTGTAGCGATTCCGCCAATGGTAGAAATGGCCTCTTCTATTGGGCGCAAGCCAGTGGTCGCTATTTTTAAATCTTTGATAGCCAAAGCAAAGGCCGTAGGCGATAAATAATCGGCCTTGTTGGTGTACAATTTGGCTAAGGCCAAGGCTACTTTTTGCAACTTCAAAACATGGGCGTAATTCTTAGGAACACAAGAGGTAGTAGTGACTTTTTTGTGTAAATTTTTGAGGGTAGAATGGGGTTTTAAATCCATAGAAAAAATGGCTTTTGGGTGGTGGGACAAGGCTGTACGCAAATAAGGCACCAAGGGGTAAATAATATTGCCTTCCAAGCCATAATCAGTAACCAGTGCTTCCCCTTTGAGATAGTTTTCCCCAATTTTGATGGCTATATTCTTGAGCGGCTGCCCTGCAAAACGCTGCTTAAAAGCCATTGGCCAAGGAATTTCAATACCACAATTAGAAGCCTGAAAGGGCAGCGTAGCAATGCCCAAGTATTCAAAATGCTGCACCCAATCTCGATTGCTGCCTGTCACCGACCAAGAAGCACCCCCCAAAGCAAAAATGTAATAATCGGCTTCCACCACTTGTACCTTGCCCTCCTTGGTAGCCACCAAAAGCCGCTCTTGAGCATCAAACCCTTTCCAAGTATGTTGGTAATGCAAGTGTACCCCTTTGGCAATAATATGATTCCGAATGGCATTCAATACTTGAATTGGTTTAGTGCCTTGAATCGGAAACACACGCCCACTGCTTCCTACATAAGTAGCAATGCCCAAGTCGTGCAGCCATTGGCGCATGGCTTGGCTGTCAAATTGCCGTAGGGCTTGTTGCAGCGCAGTCACTTCCGAATATTGCTGATACAGGGCAGCGCCTGTAGCTTGATTGGTCAAATTAAAGCCCCCTTTGCCCGCTACTAGAAATTTGCGGCCCAGAGTTTTGCCCTGCTCGTACAAGTGTACCTCAAAACGTGCATCCAACTGTGCTGCGGCCATCATACCAGCCGAGCCACCACCAACAATTACAATTTTCTTAGGCTGCATTTTTATTCTAATTCTAATAAGGATCTACATCAATGACTAGGCGAACAGAAGAGAAGCCCTTTTGGGCACGCAACAAGTTTTGAAGGTCTAGGATAAGTTGTTTGGTATACTCCAATTGCTCCGAGCTTTTGCTCAATTTTATCATAATATCTTGCAAGTAATAGGTGCGAATACGTGAAATACCGGGCTTGGCTGGCCCCAATACCTTATCGCCGAGCTTGGCGTGCAGCGCTTTTGCAAAAAATTGGGCAGCTTTTTCTACTACATCTACTTTTTTGTGTTTGAGTTGTAATTTGATGAGGCGATGAAATGGAGGATAATGAAATTCATTTCGCTCGGTCATTTCTCGTTGTACAAATTCCTTGAAGCTACTCTGCTTGACCTCTCGAAGCACAGGATGATTGGTCTTGAACGCTTGAATCAGCACTTTGCCTTGTTTCTTTTTGCGCCCAGCACGGCCACTCACTTGCAGCAACAATTGAAAGGCCCGTTCAGTAGCCCTAAAATCAGGAAAATGCAGCATTTGGTCGGCACTCATGACCCCCACCAAGCCCACATTATCAAAATCCAAGCCCTTGGTTACCATTTGTGTACCCACCAAAATATCTACTTCCCCACTGGCAAAACGAGCAATAATTTTCTCGTGTCCATGTTTGCCCCGCACCGTATCCCAGTCCATGCGTGCCACCTTTACCTCAGGCAAAAAAATCTGCAATTCATCTTCGATTTTCTCTGTACCAAAACCCTTAATAATCAGATTGTGATTGCCACAAGCAGGGCAACTGCTGGGTAGTTTTTGGTGATAATTGCAATAATGACAATGCAAGTCATTGGTAAATTTGTGATAAGTCAAGCTGACATCACAATCTATACAATCGGCTGTCCAGCCACAAGTATTACAACTATAAACAGGCGCATAACCTCTTCTATTCTGAAACAAAATCACCTGCTCCCCACCAGCCAAGGTTTCTTCAATGGCCGCCAATAATTGTGGGGTAAAATGCGATTTCATGCGCTTTTTGCGGGTTTCCTCTCCTGCATCTACAATATGAATAACGGGCAAGGTCGCCTCTCCAAAACGTTTGTTCAACTCTACTAAACCATATTTTTTTTGCTGTACATTATAATAGGTTTCCAAGGAAGGCGTTGCCGTTCCCAACAGTGTTTTGGCACCATACAAGTAGGAGAGAAACACGGCTGTATCTCGTGCATTGTAGCGAGGCGCAGGCTCTTTTTGTTTGTAAGAAGGATCATGCTCCTCATCCACAATGATTAGCCCCAAATTATCAAATGGTAAAAACAAAGCAGAACGAGCACCCAGCACAATGGGAATGCCCTCCAAGACACTTTGCCAAATCTCGACCCGCTCATTATTATTAAACTTAGAATGATACACCACAATCTGATCGCCAAAATGCTTTTGCAAGCGTTGTACAATTTGTGCCGTCAAGGCAATTTCGGGCAGCAAATACAGCACTTGTTTGCCTTGAGCAATCATTTCCTCCATCAACTCCACAAAAACCTGTGTTTTGCCACTTCCCGTCACCCCATGCAGTAGCACCACATTTTTTTGCTCAAAAGCTGCTTGCACCTCTACCAAAGCTTGATCCTGCGCCTGCGATAATTTAAAATTGCCAATGACCGCACCGTTATAATTGCTGAGTCGGCTAATGGCCTTTTGCACCACCACCAAAATTCCTTTATCGACCAATTTTTTGAGCATAGGAGCTTCAATTCTGGCACGGTCATACAAGGTCTTTTTGGGCACTTCATCCAATTCTTTACTCAATTGGATATAAGCCATCAAGGTTTCGGCTTGGCGCAAGGCACGGTTGCCAATTTTTTCAAAAGCAACTCTTAGCTGGCTGGGATCACTTTTGTAAGGCTCGGCCAATTCTACCAAATCTACTTTTTTGGTAGTGTATTTATCTTTTAATTCCTCCTTGACCCGAATAAGGCGTTTTTCCATCAAGCTTTTGATGTAAGGATAGATTGTCTTTTGGTCCAAAATAGCTTGTACCTCGGCTACCGATAATTCTATACGTTGGTACAAAGCTTCCAGAATAGTGCGTTCTTTTTCGTGTAGGTCTTCTCTTTCAAAATCTTCTTCGGTAAAATCTGGCCGAATGAGCAGGGTGGTTTCACTGGCTAGTTTGAGTCCAGCCGGGAGGGCAGCATTCATCACCTCCCCCATGGTAGTAGCATAATACTTACTCATCCATTCCCACAATCTAAATTGCAAGGCAGTTACAACAGGTTCTTCATCTAGTACATTGATAATAGGTTTGGTGGTATACTCTTCGGGGGTATTGTTATGTATTTTATAAATCAGAGCCGCATACAATTTGCTTTTGCCAAATTGTACTTCTGCACGACAACCTACACGCACAAATGGCTTTAGATGCAGTGGTACACTATAGGTATACAATTTTGGAATAGCAACAGGGATAATGACCGTTACAAATAAACGTGTTGGAGCAGCTTGGTTGTCATTTTCTAATAAGTGCAGAAATTGTTGCATTAATTAAACCCTTCAGAAGATGAATTAAAAAAAGTAGCGTATATGTTGGGTATATACGTGCTTTGTTGTGTAAATGTTGGACAATGGCTTATTTTTACGCAAAAAAGATATTGAATAACTTTTTTGGTTGTAATTGTAATAGTTCTAACAACAAAGATACAGTTTTATTAGAGAATTAAGAGGAAGTTATTTTAGAGGAAAAAGAGTGTAGACTTATAAAGATTACACTAAAAGGAGTATAGCAATTGTAATGAAGTAAAATAATAACTTGGTTATTTTTGCGTGCAAATGATTGTTTTTGCGTCACAAAAAATTGTAAAAAAATAAAAAAATATTTTCTCGTTTGCATGACCAATAAAATAAGAGTAGGGGGATAATCTATTGTTGTTAGTGGATTTGTTTTTAAGTTATTGGTTATCAATGGTTTGTTGTCTTTTGGAGTTCTGTTTTATTTGAAAAAGTCTAAAATATTATTTTCCATTTCCTGAATGGAAGCTTGTTGGTTTTGATAAAAATGAAATGCCTTCAACTGGTGATAGATTCTAATTATAAAGTAATTCTTGTTGCAATGTTTTGGATGATTTTATACTGTTTTTAGTGTGTTTTTGGAGCTACAAAAGTCATAAAACGCTATGTTTTGCAATGTAACTTGTGGGTTTACAGTTGTTTATGTTAATGAAGCGTATATGTGCTTAGTATAATTTCACTGTAGTATAATTACATTTGTGGAGGCTATATAAAATGAGTTTTTATGCCTTTCTCATTGCTATTGAATTATTTCGGACGAAGGATGGCAGGAAAGAGCAGTTATCATTTATAATATAAAAAAATGATTGTCAAATAAATGGTTTTATTTTTAATTTGATAATCGTTTTAGTTGTAGCTTTTTTATGTCACTTTTTATCAAAAAACAAAATTTATTAAAAAATGGGCGGAGTTAATAATGTCACTTGTTGATGAAATTTCTAGGGTTTTTATTTGCTAGAAAACGCCTATTGGTTGATTTTAGAGCTTTTGGATGTTGATTGATAGTATTTTGTTTGTTTTTTAATTAAATTAAAAAGTCACAAAAGGTTGTAAAATTAAAATTTTACTCCGTTTTGTGGTTTTAAAACAATGTCACATGTATAGGTTTTAATTCTTTTTTTTTGAAAAAGTTTGACAGAGTCATTATTGTCACAAAAAGACAAAAATAATTTATTATTGTGTTGGTGGCTTGGTCTATAGGGATAGGATGCGATCAAGATTGTACTGATACGATGTGTTGTGCAATAACTAAAAGAATAAATTTGTGTTTTCTGTTTAGAATTGTGTCACGAAGATGAACTTTTACACCCATCTTTATTAAATTGTGGCTAAAGTGATGCAGCTAAGAATTTCTTGAAATACATCCTATAAAAATATGTCAGATAAACGCATTCCTGTTACGATTTTAACAGGTTTTTTGGGGGCAGGTAAAACGACATCGCTCAATCATTTGATAAAAAATAATCCAGCTACGAAGTTTGCGATTATTGAAAACGAATTTGGGGATATTGGTATTGATAATGATTTAGTGGTAGGGGCGGATAGTGGTATTTTTGAATTGTCTAATGGTTGTATTTGTTGTTCGCTCAATGGAGAGTTGATTGATACCTTGGTGGAGTTGGTGAATAGTGGAAAAACATTTGAACATCTAATTGTAGAAACAACAGGGGTAGCCGAACCAGATGGGGTAGCGGCTGCTTTTGTAGCCGAACCAGAGATTCAAGAACGATTTCGGTTGGATGCTACTATATGTATTGTAGATGCTCATCATGGATTGGAGTCCTTGGCGGAACGGGAGGAAGCCAAGCGTCAGGCAACCTTTGCAGATGTGTTGGTTATTAACAAAGCAAGCGAAGTGGAGGAGGCAGACTTAGAAGCACTCAAAGCGGTATTGATGGAAGCCAATCCACTGGCTAGTATTACCACCTGCGATCAAGGACAATTGCCCAATTCTTTACTTCATGTACAGGGGTATGAAGACCAAACGGTAGAGGAGAAGTTGCAACACTTTGATACTTCTACCAAACATGTTTGTGATGAACATTGTAATCATGACCACCACCAAGGTCACAAGCACAATCATAGCAATGATATTGTGACACAGAGTTTTGTATTAGACGAACCGCTAGATATACTCAAATTTAGGCATTGGCTCAATGTTTTGTTGATGATACAAGGTCAGAATTTATATCGGGTCAAAGGAATTGTACATTTTCAATATCAAGACAAAAAAGCGATAGTACAATCCGTCAAGAAGATGTGTGTGTTCTCCTCGGGAACGCCTTGGGGCGCAGGAGAAACGAGGCAAAGTCGTCTAGTTTTTATTGGTAAAAATCTACGTAGGGATATTTTAGAAAAACAATTGCAACATTGTTTGTTCAAGGCATTGGTATAATACTACAATGAACAGCCAAAAAGAGCCACCAATAGTAGTTTTTAGGTAGTCTATTTGTTGTAAAATTGAGAATATCCTGTAATTTGTTAGATAGGTTATTTATTTATTTATCGTTGAACACCCCACCAAAAATAGAACACTATGATTCGCATAGCCCAAGAGTCTGATGCCTCGGCTTTGTTAGATATATACGCACCCTTTGTTACAGATACTGCTGTAACGTTTGAAGTAGAAGTACCTACCTTAGAGGCATTTATCAAAAAAATGAAGGAGATTAAAGCAGAAGCGCCTTACTTGGTTTATGAACATGAGGGAGAAGTTCTTGGATATGCCTACGCATCGAGTCACAGGCAGCGAGCAGCGTACCGTTGGACCAGAGAATTGTCTGTTTATATTAGAGAAGATGCTAAATCCAAGAAGTGTGGTACAGGCTTGTACACCTCTTTATTAGAACTCTTGCGCTGCCAAAATTATCGCACGGCATTAGCTGGAATTACCCTGCCCAATATTCCAAGTGTTAATTTTCATGAACGACTTGGCTTTTATCCTGTTGGAGTATATGACAACATAGGGTTTAAGCTAGGCAAGTCACATCGTGTTGGTTGGTGGCAGTTGATGTTGCAAGAACCACAAGAGCCTGCACAAGAAATTATTGGAATAGAGGAGGTTTTGTCAACAGAAAAAGGCCAACAAGCGTTGAAACGTGGAGAAGCGAGAATCTTAATTTAAAAAATAGAACCAATGAGCTGAAAAGCTCTATCAATAAAACAATACTTAATTATTATTATGGAATATAGAAGATTAGGCAAATCAGGTTTGCAAGTTAGCGCACTTTCCTTGGGATCTTGGCTAACCTTTGGCAAGCAAATCAGTGATAAAGTTGCCAAAGAATTGATGATTGAGGCTTATGAAAAGGGTGTGAATTTTTTTGATAATGCCGAAATCTATGCAGAGGGCAAATCGGAAATTGTCATGGGCAATATCCTCAAACAAGTAGGCTGGCGACGCAGCTCTTATGTGGTGTCTAGCAAGGTTTACTTTGGTGATGGACACAAGCTGCCCAATGAAACAGGCTTGAGCAGAAAGCACATCACAGAGGCTTGCCATGCCGCCCTCAAACGCTTGCAAGTAGAGTATTTGGATTTGTTCTTTTGCCATCGTCCTGATAAAAACACGCCCATAGAAGAGACTGTACGTGCTATGAATACCCTCATTCAACAGGGCAAAATTTTCTATTGGGGAACTTCTGAATGGTCGGCACAGGAAATCATGGAAGCGCACATGGTTGCCGAAAAATACGGCTTGATAGGCCCAACGATGGAGCAACCACAGTACAATATGTTTCATCGCGACAAGGTAGAAGTAGAATACAGCCAAATCTACAAAACAGTAGGTTTGGGTACTACTATCTGGTCGCCATTGGCTTCGGGTACATTGACCGATAAATACTTGAATGGACAAGATACCAGCGAAACACGCCTAGGAATGAACGGAATGGAGTGGCTCAAGGAGCGTTCACTAACCGAAGAGCGTCTGGAATGTGTGCGTGGTTTGCAAAAAATTGCCCAAGAAATGGGTACCTCTGTGGCTAAACTAGCCTTGGCATGGTGCCTCAAGAATCCTAATGTAAGTACTGTAATTTTGGGTGCTTCTAAAATGCACCACTTAGAAGAAAATTTGAGCGCATTGGACTTGCTCGATAGCATGGATGCTGCTGTTATGGAAAGCATTGAAGAAGTATTGGGCAATAAGCCTTCTCGTCCGCTTTGGTAATACTTGGGATGATAAATTGATACCACCTCTCTTTTGGAATAGATTTCTGGAAGAGAGGTTTTTGTTAGGGGAGTGGCAACACTAAAATTTTTTGGGCATAATGGATTCTAATTTCTTGTAACTCTTTTATGTTAATTTCGACTGTCAAAGGTGCTGCATTAGGTAGAATAATTGAATCCTCAAATGAGTAGTCATTCATTTGGGGCAGTGTGCATATAGTAACTTCTTTGGATAAAATAGCAGTATCACTTTCATTCAGAACGGCTATTTGTAAGCTTTCTGCATCTATTTGACAGCAGAAAGTTAGTGCGCCAATAGTAACTACTTCATTTAGTCCAATAAATACATACTCTTCTTTAATGTCCAATAGTTTCCTTAAAAAAACATCTACATCTGTGTAGGGGTTGATAGAATGTCTGGGAGTATCTACCAATTGTTGGCGCATCTGAAAACGCAGCCAAGCAGCATTTTCTAGTGCAGTAGGCAGATGTGGTTTTAGAAATGGATAACTATCTGCTTCTCCAGATTTGTTGTAATTAGGAAAGTAACTATTGAATGTTAGATAGTCAATAATATCCCTAGATTTAGGGAAAGCATTCTTGTTTTTTTCAAAATGCAACAATACCCAATGTTCAAAAGCAATACTTGAAAAGGCAATATTTACGATTTTGCCATTGATAATGGTTGCAGCTAGTTCTACCGCTTCTTGATGTTTGGTATAACCATCTTTATCATAAACCACCCACACCTCATCAAAATCATTGATTCTACGTTGAGCCTCTTCAATCAATCCAATAGGGTCAGATTTATGATTGTTATTAGAACGTTCAGGGTAAATAGTTAGTGCAAATTGTTCTTCATCTTCTATTTCTTCCTTGATACGTTCAAAATATAGTGGTTCTGTATTTTTACCTTCACAAGCAATGAAAATGGTAGTAGGAGGTACAAATTTTCTAGGCATTATCAGCAAAAATAAATTGTAGTTCTTTAATTTTTGGTCGTCCTCCAAATTTCCCTGCCCGATAATGCGCCTCGAAGTTGGTGTCCTCTCTTACGCCTTCTATATCTTTGGTACTGTATAGAATAGTGGCTCCAAGTTTATTTTTTTGAGTAAACCAAATTTGATCCTTTCTAAAAATCGTTTTGTCCAATAGGGTGACCTCATGGGTGGCAAATACCAACTGAGCACCTTTGGGATTCATTACTGAATTATTGAACAAACGAATAAGGAATTTACATAAATTGGGGTGCAAACTATTGTCCAATTCATCAAAAAATAGAATCCCACCTTCATCCAATACCTCTAAAATAATTCCACCTAATGCAAACAATACTTGAGTACCTTGGGATTCTTCTTCAAGCAAGTCAAATTCTACTTGGTCTTTGTATTGATTCCCGTCATAACGATTGTGAATGGCAACGGTTCGTAGACTATTTTGTGTTATGATGCGATTTCTTATTTCTTTGGGAAACCCCTCAGGAAACTGAAACTGCATTTCATCTATTTGTATGGCTTTAACTTCCTCTATACGAGTATCGGCTACTTTTATTAATTGAGATAAACGTTTTCTTAAATGTTCATTCTTACTATCAGCAATATTGGTGGCAATATCTTTACAAAGTTTAGATACGTCAAATTTATCTAAAGCATTCCATATTTCTAAGTTGCTAAAATACTTGTATACCTCCGTTAATTGTGGGTGTGGTATATCTGAACCAAATTTGGAAAGATAGGCTTGGTTGTTAAAAATAGATTTAGGAATATCTCTTGGTTTTAGGAGTTTACCTATCTTAACTGTTGTATAATCCTTGGATATATCAGGTTCACGTTTAAATAAGTTTGCACCTTTGCCCGAAGGATAAAAGTCAAGTGTTTCTTCTACAATTACGTTCTTGGTAAAGCCAATTGTATATTCATACTTTATAGTTTCTATCATAAAAACAATAGAAAAAATAACAGGCTGTTCAACGGTTGATACGTCTAATTTAAAAGGCTCATAAGCTTGTATAGCTGCGCCTACTTTTAGGTCAGCCGAATGAACAACTAGCCAACGCAATGCAGCCATTGCTCGAATAAAATTACTTTTACCACTAGCATTCGCACCATAAATAACGGCTGTTTTGAGCAATCGAATAGAGTCGGTGGTGTTTTCTTTTTTTTGTATACTTGCTTCAAACACATTATCCGCTTTACTTTTGCTAGATTCTGCTTGTAAACTAAAGGTTTCTTTCTCTTTGATAGAGCGAAAGTTTTGAACGGAAAATTCTATTAGTTGCATACTTGCTTATTTTGATTTTAAACAAAAATAATGTAAAAAATGGACTTAAAGAAGTAATTAATTTACTTTAAGGTGCTTTTATACAAAAAACAAACAAAGTGCTAAAAGTTAAAATGAAGCTATAAATCATAATTTAACCATTCAACCATCAACCAATGATCATCAACAGCATACAACTATTTCCTATCAAATCCCTAGATCGGGTAGTGGTCAACCAAGCAAAAGTGACAACAGGGCAAGCCTTAGAATTTGATAGGAGGTGGGCCATTCATAGAAAACGAGATGGCAGAACGGTCAATGGCAAAAAATATCCAGCCGTGCATCAATTGAGAGCATTGTTTGAATTGGAGGAACGTGTGGTGCATTTGCAAGCCCCGCAGCAAGCCGCCCAAAAATTTGCCTTAGTAGGCGATTTTGCTCCTTTAAATGAATACTTGTCGGATTATTTTGGTGAGGCGGTAGAGGTTTCAGAAGATGAGCATAGAGGCTTTCCCGATCATACAACAGCTAATGTGGGGGCTTCGTTGGTGAGTAGACAAACCCTGCAACAAGTAGGTGCGTGGTTTGATTTGCCAGAGGAGGAAGTCAATCGGCGAATGCGAATGAATTTTGTGGTAGATGCCTCTGCTGCTTTTGAGGAAGACAAATTGTTAGCTCAAAACAAAGAACAGCCGAATGCTTTTAATTTTGGAAAGGTGGAGGTGTGGCCGTACAAACCCTGTGTGCGCTGTCCTGTGCCTACTAGAGATTCGCAAAATGGGGAAGCTATTCGAGGTTTTCAGAAAGAATATGTGCAACGCCGCTTGGCGCTGCAACCCCAGCTTTTGGAGCATCCGCTTTATGCCCATGCTTATATGTGTGGGATTGTATTAATTATTCCAGAAGCCTCTGTAGGGCAAATAATGGAGGTAGGGATGCCAATAACCCCTAAAATGTAAATGGGATTTACAAATAATCGACATCCACAGCATAAGGATAAGTAATCAGCACCTGAATGGCGTTATCAATAGACATATTCTTAAAGAAAACACGATAGAGAATTTCTACAATCGGTGTTGTTACGCCCAAATGAGCAACCAAGGAGCGCACCGTTTCCAAGGTTTTGACCCCTTCAATGACATCGGCACTAGTGGCTACAATTTGTTCTAGGGTTTCGCCTTGGCCCAAGCGATAGCCAGCTTTGTAATTTCGGCTGTTCTCACTGGATGCGGTGGCCACCAAATCGCCAATGCCAGCCACGCCCAAAAAAGGTTTAATGTCTGCTCCCACGGCTTTGCCAATGTGAATCATTTCGGACAAGCCTCTAGTGATGAGCAAGGCCCACAAATTCTTACCCAATCCTTTGCCACCCAAAATGCCCGCCGCCAAGGCAATAATATTTTTGAGTGCGCCTGCCAATTCTGCACCAATAATATCATGATCGCCATAGACCTGAAAGCGATTGCTTTTGAGTACCGCTTGTCCTGCTTTTATTACTTCTGTAAATGGACTGGCAATGAGTGTGGCCGCAGGTTGTCCTTCCATAATTTCTTTGGAGAGATTGGGGCCCGACAAACAGCCAATTCTACAAATAATACTCTCTTCCTCAATAACTTGGCTCATGGTTTTGATGTGCTCGGGGCGCAGTGTTTCACCGGGTTCTAGGGGGGCTAAGTCCAAGCCCTTGGTACCATGAATCAAAAAATGGCGTGGATTGAGAAAGGGGCTCAACTGCTGCATCATGCTTCTAAATGCTTGCGAGGGCACGACAGGAAAAATAAGCTGACACTCTTTGGCTACCAAGCTAATATCAGAGACGGCTTTTATGCGAGGCGACAAGTTGCCGTATACCCCTGTTCTTTTTTCAATGGCTTGACGCACCTCTTCTCTACGTGCATACAACAGTACATCGACGTTTTCGGCGAGCAGATTGGCAATAGCACGCCCAAAACTTCCCGAACCAATAATACCAACAGGAGCTGTTTGTTTATTTGTTTCCATGTTATAATTTATACCATTAGAGATGAACAATGTCCAAGTTTCAAAGATAGTTAGAAGTTTGCGAAAAAACGGTTTTTGGGTCTGCTAAAGCCTTTGAAAAGCCCAAACATGCGCTTTAGATTTTAATTTTTTTTGATAAAAAACAAATTTTTTAGACCACGCAACCACCATAAAGCGTTGGAGTTACATCTAACCAATTAAATAACCGTATTCCGCCTATCTAAGCATAACCAACACTGGAATACTTAACTAAACAAAACGAACAGGTTCTTATCACTAAACCAGAGCCGTTCCCCAAAACGAATACTATTATGACAAAATTAATTGCTTTGTTGCTCGTAATAAGCAGCTGTTTTACGTTTTCTTGTATTGATTCTACTGCCAACAACGAAAACTCGCCTAAAACTGTCCAAGAAGGTTCAGTAAATAATGAAAATACCCCCAAGGCACCCAAAGCTCCCAATGCCAAACCCAGAATTCAAGTAGCGTTGATTTTGGATACCAGCAGCAGTATGGACGGCTTAATTGACCAAGCCAAGTCTCAATTGTGGAAAATGGTGAATGAATTGGCCACTTCTAAGAGAGATGGAGAAATTCCTAGCATTGAATTGGCCTTGTACGAACATGGAAAAGATGATCTTTCGGCTAGTGATGGTTATTTACAAAACCTAGTGCCATTGACCAATGATTTGGATTTGGTTTCTGAAAAATTATTTGCTTTGACTACGAATGGTGGCGAAGAGTTTTGTGGTTGGGCTATCCAAGATGCTACCCAAAAATTGGAGTGGAGCGAAAAAGAGGAAGACCTGAAAATTATTATTATTGCTGGTAATGAAGGGTTTAACCAAGGGGCTGTAGGTTATAAAGTAGCGTGCAAAGAGGCGATTACCAAGGGTATTGTAGTTAATACTATTTTCTGTGGCGATTGTAATGAAGGTATTCGCTTATTGTGGCAAGATGGTGCCGATCGTGCCGAAGGAAAATACTTGTGCATCAATCAGAATAATAAAGTAGCGCATATTGCTACGCCTTTTGATAGTGATTTGGGCCAATTGAACAGCAAATTAAACGATACTTATATTGCTTTTGGAGCAGAAGGAGAGATGCGCCAACAACGCCAAGTAATGCAAGATGCCAATGCAGCGCAGTATGGTGCTGGTAATGTAGCTTCTCGTGCGGCTTCTAAATCCAAAAAATCGGCTTACAACAACAGCTCTTGGGATGCTGTAGATGCCATGGAAGATGATGAGACGATAGTAGAGGAAATGGAGGAAGAGTATTTGCCTGATGAAATGAAAGGAATGAGTGTAGAAGAGCGCAAAGCGTATATCAAAAAGAAAGCAGATGAACGGGCGGCTATCCAAAAAGAAATTCAAGAAATTGCGGCCAAAAGAGATGCGTTTATCGCTGAAAAACGCAAAGAGGAAGCGGGCAACACCAACAATACCTTAGATCAAGTAATGCTCAAAACCATTCGTGAGCAAGCTGTGAAAAAAGGGTATGAGTTTGAAAAGTAAAGAAATGTGATTGTTAATAATGTATAATCTTAGTCCTTTGTTGGCATTGCCAGCAAAGGGCTTTTTTTATAAAAAAAAACAGCCCATCAATCAACCAAAAAACGAGCGCGATTTTCGGGCGTAGGCATCATACAAGCATCCTTCTTGCCAAACCAGCGATAGCGATTACGAGCCACCCAACGATACACGGCATTCCGAATAAAACGAGGCACCAAAATAAAAACATAGAGCAAAGGCCAAGCTCCCGACAAGTGCCTTACTACACGCAAAGAGGCCGTAGAATGCGTATAAGCCTTGCCATTTTCTATCAGCACCACTCTTTCCAAATCCTTGGGATTGAGATCGTGTCTTTGCAACAAATCCTTGGCCAAATCAGATTGCAAAGGCGCAAATTTGAAGTGCTGTTTGGGGTCGCGTTGTATGATAAATTGCACACTTTGATCGCAGAGATTGCAAACGCCATCAAACAAAACGATAGCTGCTGCATCAGATGTTTTCATAAATTATGGTTTGGTAATAACTTTATTAATAGGCTCTTCCTCGCCCATATATTCTGGAAGCTGCTTGCTAGTTTTGGCCCCCAATTCCTTGAGTTGTGCCGCTTTAGAAACGAGGTTTCCACGGCCGTACTGTAGTTTTTTCATCGCCTCATTATACTCTACCTCAACCGCCCTGATTTTGTTCCCCAATTTTTGTAAATCCTCTGTAAAACCAACAAACTTATCGTACATCTTGCCCGCCCGCTCTGCAATGACCAAGGCATTTCTATTCTGATTTTCCTGTTGCCAAACATTGGCAATCGTGCGTGTAGTGGTCAGCAAGGTCATTGGGCTTACAATAATAACATTCTGTTCAAACGCTCGATAAAAAAGCTGGTGGTCGTTTTGTAAGGCCAAGGCATAAGCCGCCTCCAAAGGAACAAACATCAATACAAAATCCAAACTATTGAGTTCGTTGATTTGTTGGTATTTCTTACGGCTGAGTTCCTTGACGTGGTTTTTGATAGAGGTGAGGTGTGCTTGAAGTGCCTTGTCCGCAGCCGTTTCGGTAGGCGCATTGATAAAACGCTCATAAGCCGTCAGGCTCATTTTAGAATCAATAATCAAATGCTTTTTGTTGGGCAGATTCAAAATCAAGTCAGGCAGTTGGCGTTTGCCCTCTTCTGTTTTGAACGATTGTTGCGTGCTGTATTCTATATCCTTGCGTAAGCCCGATTTTTCGAGCAGTCGTTCCAGAATCAATTCGCCCCAATTGCCTTGGGTTTTGGCCTCGCCCTTGAGCGCACGAGTCAGGTTGCGGGTTTCGATATTCATTTCTTGGTTGAGTGCCGTGAGTTGGCGAATTTGCTCTTGCAAGGTAGCACGCTGCTTGCTTTCATCGCCATAAAAATGAGCGACTTGCTGCTCAAAGTGCTTGATTTTTTCTTTGAGCGGATCGAGCAGTGCCGTTAAGTTTTGTTGGTTTTGGGCGGTAAATTTTTGGCTTTTTTCTTCCAATAGCGTATTGGCCGTATGAGCAAACTCTAGGCGCAATTGTTCTTGGATTTGTTGCAATTGACCCTGCTGTTCCTGTAGTTTTTCTTGTTGGTGTTGTACCACTTGCTCTTGTGTCGCCAAGGCTTTGTTGAGATCAATGCACTCAATTTCTTTATCCTCCACCTGTTTTTCTAGCCGTTCAATCCTATTAATAGCTGTATCATAAACCGCTTGGAGCACTTGTGGTTCAGAAGAGCCGTCTTGCTTGTTGTTGTGTTTTAAAATGGCCATCAAGTAGCCTAAGGTTGACCCCAATACAATACCAATACCTAGATAAATCAGTTCCATAATACAATTGATGAATAAAAATTATTGAGAAGAAGGTTTAGTTGTAACAAATTAGAACTTAAATAGATGAAAATTAGTCTATTAAACAAACATTCTTAACAAGAAAAAAAATATGGTTACTGTGGAGTGGTATCTAGCACTTCAAAATACATAAATTGATGCAGTTAATTCGTAAAAAAAGCAGTTTTTATGCCTTATATTACTCAATTAAAAACAAATAAAGGTTTGATTGGACAGAAGGAAGTAAATCAATTCTTCTTGTTCTTAATTTATTTCTAAATTTGAAAGAAAAATATTAGTTCACCCCCTTAGGTTGTAATTTTATTTAAATAAAATTACATTTTACTATCCTTATTACCTGCCATTGAATCATCCAAATTTTTGACCATTGTACAACATGTTTCCCCCTCGCTATTTAGGCAATTTTTGCACAACCATAGTCGTCTATTTTATTACCATTGCTGTAGTTACAGCCCAACAAAACACAACTCTACAAGCCATTGATGTCCTATATGGAAAGGGCGATTATAAAGTGGCCGGCCAACGTTATAAGCAGTTTGCAAACAAGAATAAAGAGAAGCAACTGGATAATTTTATTCAGGCACAGGCTGCTTATGTATTGGCGGCTTTGCAGCAAGGCCGGCAAGATGCTGTTTTTGAGGATATACAGGCCGCCGAACTTACCGCTAAGAACAAAAAAATTAATGGGGTATCAGAGGCACGCCTTCAATTGATGTTGGGCCGCTATCATTTGTTGTATAAGGAATATGATTTGGCTATGCCTTTATTAGAGGAAACTCAAAAATTGAGTGAAAAGTTAGGCACCAAACTGACTGCGCCTATGCACTTGGAGTTGTACTGTGCATTGGGTGATTTGTATAAGGGGCGTGGCCAAAAAGAAGCAGCTCTAAAGGCGTATAACAAGGCAATTGCGATTGCTGATGGGCAGAAGCATGAGGAGCGCAACTATGAGCAGTTGGCAGATATTAAAATTCTAGCTGGGGAGTTGTATGATGAAGTATTGCAGCCCGAAGAGGCGATAGATCGCTACGAAGGGGTGTTGTCTCAAAAAGACACCTTATTGGCCAAAGAACCCGAACGGGCAGGAGAGTTGTATTATCGCTTGGGAGGGGTGTATTTTAAACGCAAGGATTATGATGCGGCTGAAGTTTCGCTCAATAAAGCATTGGAATACCAATTGAAGGAGACTGAAAAATCAGAGACTAAGTTTATGTTGTCTACGATTTATTTTGATCGGGGCAAATATGAATTGGCCTTGGTGTTTAATAGCAGTGCCTTGAACAATTGGAGCCCCTTGCAAGGTAGGCTTCCTCAAGAAAATTTTAAGGGTTTTTTGCAATATGGCAAATTAAGCAGCAAACAAACTACAGCAAAGCAAGCCATCAATAACTATAAACGATTCACCCAGCAGCCCGATGATTGGACATTAGATGATGCTATAAAGGCTATTAAAGAGCAAAAATTGATTTATGAGCCTCAACCTGAATTGTCCGACAATTACAATGTTTCTTTGCTCAGTTATCACCAAGCTGGTGAAAATGTCGCCAAATTGCCCACCGACCAGCAAACGGTAGCGGATATTGATGTACAAATGGCCAAAGGGGCTTTGTTTTTTAAGACCAAAAACTACAGCAGAGCCAAGGGGCATTTTGAGCGTGCCTTGGAGTTGATGAAAACCATTTATGAGGAAAAGCATCCCATGGTGGTAGAGGCCAAACGCTCCTTGAGTGAGGTGTATTTGGAGGAGGAAATCTATCAACAGGCCATGCGCTATATTGATGAGGCGTTGGCTGCTTCTCTAGCAGAAGGGGACGTGCCGCAGGGCAATAATGTACCGCCTATTGACAATGCCAAATTCCCCTTGGAATTGTTGTACGCTATTGGAACCAAGGGTAAGGTACTCAAAGGGCTGTACAAAGAATCGGGCGATAAAAAACATCTCATTCAGTCCTTGGCTATGTTTGATGCAACCATTAAACTGCTCAATAAATTGCGTCGAACTTATCGCCGCGAAGGCTCCAAATACCAATTGGCACGCTTGGCCAAAATGTTTAGCAAGGAAGCGTCCTTGGTTTGTTATCAATTGTACGAATTGGAGCAAAAGAAAGCGTATTATGATCGAGCATTTGATTATGTAGAATTGGCCAAAGGATCGCTCTTGTTGGAGGCTATTCGAGAACTCAAAGCACGAAAAGTAGCCAGCATTCCAGATTCGATTATTCAGCAAGAGCAGCAACTAAAAATTCAGATTTCTTACCTAAAAGGAGAGATTTATAGCGAAATAAGAAAAGGGTTTAACAAGGATTTGAAGTATTTGGGGAGCTTGGAGAGTGAATTAGAAGAGGTGGAGGCCATACATGAGGAGTTAATTCAGACACTAGAGGCTGCTTATCCCAAGTATTATAAATTGAAGTATGATTTTTCTACTGCCACAGTAGAAGCCTTGCAGGCCATACTCCAACCACAGGAGGTATTGCTCAATTATGCTCTGCTCGATTCTGCTATTCTGGTTATGGGCATTAGTGCCGACCAAACATTTTGTCAACTGGTCCAACATTCTAATAGAAGTACCAAAAAGAAAGTTAGGCGTTTTATTGCTGCACTCGAAGATCGAGACAAAACCAAAATAGCCCAGTATGGCACTTTGCTTTATCAAGCAGTTTTAATGCCTCTTGAGGCGTTTATTGATGGAAAAGACTTAATTATTATTCCTGATGGGGTGCTTAATAATTTGTCGTTTGAGACCTTAATCACCAAAACAGAGCCACAGTTTCAGTACCTGTTATTTAATCATGCTATTTGTTATAACTATTCT
This sequence comes from uncultured Aureispira sp., assembly GCA_964445645.1. Taxonomy (GTDB): domain Bacteria; phylum Bacteroidota; class Bacteroidia; order Chitinophagales; family Saprospiraceae; genus Aureispira. The sequence continues at coordinate 89,637 of CAYULH010000001.1, forward strand.
GCTTCAGTATACCTAGTCAATCATAAGCAACAAGATGCTGCCCGTTCCAACGAAATTGTGGGTTTTGCGCCTGATTTTGCCCAGATAGATTCTATTCTTAGAACCAATGACTTAGCAGACCATGAATTGTACCAAATGGAATTGGAGCCACTCAAGTACGCCCAACAAGAAGTAAATGCTTTAGATAGATTATTTAGTGAGCGAAGCCATTTGTTTACAGGGCTAACGGCTACCGAGACAGAGGTAAAGCAAACTAGTCATCATTATGGTGTATTGCATTTTGCTACACATGGCTTAATCAATCACAGTGATCCTATGTACTCTAGTTTGGCTTTTGCTATGGACGAAGAGAATGATGGTTTGCTGTACACCCATGAGTTGTTTAGTATGGAACTCAATGCGAGTTTGGTGACACTGAGTGCCTGCAATTCTGGGGTGGGAAAACTCTATGAAGGGGAAGGCATGATGAGTTTGGCACGTGGGTTTGCTTACAGTGGTGCCCCCAATTTGATTACAACCTTGTGGCCTGTATCTGACCAAGCTACCCAAATTATTATGGAAAAATTTTATACCTTATTACGCCAAGGTGTACCCAAACACCGAGCCTTGCAAGCAGCCAAGAAGGATTTTATAAATGAATATCGAATAGAGGAGGAACAAGCCTATTTGTGGGGTGGATTGGTGGTCGTAGGCAATACGGATCCTGTAGATATTTTGATTGAATCGAGTGGTTTGGGATGGTGGTGGTTGATTGGAGGATTGTTATTGCTGATGGTTCTAAGTTATTTTGTAGTAAGAAGAGTGCGTAACAACACTGCCAAAACGGAATAAACAATGGTATTAATCACTTGCTTTTTGTTGTTAACTACAGCTTTGATGGCGCAAAATAGTGCTGTGCCAACTGTAATTTATGTAGAGAATACCTATACTTCGCAAGCAGAAGAAGGGGTTGAGTTGCAGGTGGCTATCAAACAGCCCAATGGTCAACAATACAAATTGTCTACCCACCACACCAATGCAGATGGAATGGTTAATCTCTCTTTGCAGCCCGATATTAGTTATTCTATTACTAGTCGAAAGTCTGATTATTATACACAACTCACCTTATTAAAAACTACTGACTTAGCCCGAACCAGCAAGAATCGTTTTAATATTTCTTTGCGCCCCAAATCTTGTTATCGACTCAAGGGACAAATAAGAGGAGAGCAAGTTGTTTGGAAGAATGCTTATTTTACAATGACCAATATTGCCACTCAAGAAATACAACGTGTGGAACTCAGTGTGCGAGGCGAATACCACACTTGTGGCAAATGTGGCGAAACGTATATCATTGCTCCTTTTGTAGATGATAAAGCTCAAGTACTAGATACGCTCTATCTTGATCCCACTCAATGCCAAACTGGAAGAAACCCTTTGTTGCAGTTTGATTTTCAGCTAAATCCCCAACCACCAGCAATAGAAGAAAGCTTACCCAAGGAAGAAAATGAAATAGCCAAAACCAAAACAGTAGAAGCTATAGAACAATTGGCCATAGGCGACTCCCTCATCATTGATGAATTGAGATTTGAGGGTAAAACCAAAAAACTAGACTCCAATGGTAAACAAGCCTTAGAGGACTTGTTGAAGGCACTAAAAGCAAATCCTGATTTGTTTATAGAACTAATTGTGCATACAGATGCCCGTAAGAGTGAACGATACAACTGGTTGGTTGCACAAAGAAGAGGCGTGTGGCTGGCCGAATTTTTTGCCAATCAAGGTGTTCCCGCAGAACGTATTCTGATTACACCCGTAGGAGAAGCCCGTATTCTCAATCATTGCACCAATAATAAACGCTGTACCACGGCTGAACATGCCGTGAATGATCGGGTAGAAATGGTGCGACATCCGAATGGTGCGCCTAAAGAGAATTAAATGGCATCAAAAAAAGAAATGAATTTATATGTAGGTAATAATAATTAATTGTTTGCTAGGTTTTTATTGGTGGTGTTTTTTTATATACAATTTTAAGATTAAGATTGAAAAATTGGCAGAATAGTACACATAGCTTGGCAAGAATAATCAAATAAATTTTAAGATTATTTTTCTACATTTGCCTCGAAGTTGTAAATGCCTCATCAACGTATTATTGCCCTTAGATGCCTATGAATTTATATATTCCTACCGCTAACTTATAGTTTAAGTAGGTGCAAAAAAGTAACCGTACAATAAAAAATGAGAGACTCACGAAGTGATCTGCGCTGGCTTGTGCCTGATGGCACAAAAGGACTAGCACTTGCTCAGATCGAGGCGGAAAACACAGTCTTAGCGAGCTAAGACGCGTATTTCCAACGATGAGCTGGGGAAAAAGAATCGTTTTTTAGCCCGTTTACTTTTTTAAGACTACTTAAGTTAAGTCCATCTTTGTTTATAGATTATGCAAATAACATGCGTGTCTCTTGTTATTTTTTGCGAAAAAGTAATTATATGAAAAAAATTTTACACTTAGTATATGGCTGCATTTTATGTTTTGGATGGATTGGGCAAACACAAGCTCAAGCCCCAACATTAGTAAATGCTGCCCCAGCAACAGGGTTTATAGGCGAGCAAATTTGTTTTCCTGTTACCTATACCAATACAGGAGGACCGGGGTATGGGCCTTATACTCGGCTAATTTTACCACCAAATTTTCAGTTTGATAATGCTACGTTTGGCGGCAGCGCACAAACTATCCGAAATTTGGGTACCATCAATGTTGGCGCACCCAACAATTTTGTCATTGATCCTATCGCACAATCCAATAGCAATTCTACAACCAATGATACTATTTTTGCACCTGTAGGAAGTCGAGTAATTTTGTTAGAATATCCTGTTGGCTCGATGGTTCAAGGCGGTGTGGCACTGATTAGTGAGGTCTGTATTACGGTGGCTCCCAATGCGCCTATTGGTATTCCCGTTGACCTCTGTGTACAGGGAATGTATCAATTTGGCAATACCCCTACGGGCGTGAATGGCCCTATTGCAGGTAGCAATGTCTGTGTTTCTATTACACCAATATTATTTCTATTTGATAAACGAATTAATGGCTCAAATGGGATTTATAATCAAGTACCCGGAGGAGGGGCTTCTAATTGTCATATTCATCAATATCAACTCCATGTAGATATTGCAGCAGCAGGAACCCTAACAGGGCCTATCACCATCACAGACCAATTGCCGGGCGAATTGCGTTATTTGGGCAATATTAGTTTGCCCGCAGGTTGTAGTGCTGTGGAACCAACTATTGGTGGTTTGGGAGGCAACTTAACCGTAACCTGCAACGGCTCTTTTGCAGGCTCTACGGCCAATATTGACCTACAAGTAACCTTTGATGCTGCTGTCTCAGACACCTTGGACGAAACCATTTGTGATGATACAGACATAACCAATTCGGCCGCAATCAATGTGCCAGGAAGTCCCTCACAGTCAGATGCTGTACAAACCCATGTAGAACACTTATTACTAGAGCATGGCAATAATGCTGGAGGCCCTGTTTTTATTGGGCAAACCGTGCAGTACAATATTGATTTTAGAATTACAGAATATACAGCAGGCGTAGATGCTGCCGTGATTACTTTTATTGTACCCGATGGAATGGTGTACAATCCAGCTAGTTTAACTTGGGCTGGCACCCCTGTCAATGCGGCCAATGTTACGATTGCTCCCGGACCGGGAACAGGCTCTACCGTTACCGTAGATGTTCATACACAAAATGGTGCTAATATCTTGCCTTGTAACTCGCCTGTTTTGCAATATACGGCCGATGTCAACCCCACCTATGCCAATGGCGACCCCGTATTGAGCCGTGATAGACTTACCCACACTTCTACCATTGTTTATGATTTGGTAGAGGGCGCTACAGCTTGCCAAACAGGGGCAGGCACCCCCATTGATGTGGTTGATATTTCTTTTCAGAAAACAGTCAACAACAGCCCCCCAACTGGCCCTGGACGCAATGGGCAATGGTGGCCGGGCGATGTGGTGCAATATCGTTTGGAGCTTCGAGTACCTTCCTTAGACTTAGATGATGTGGTTATTAGCGATTTCTTTCCCTTGCCGATTCACGATGTAACCGATTTGGCGGCTACGTTTGGTACAGATGTGCGGTTTGACCCAACAAGCTGTTGGACAAATCCCCCTATTACCTACACCATCGATCCTTCTACCAATGGGCTTATCATGGATTTTGGCGATATTTCGGATGCCGTTACAGGTGGCTGCGTGGATATTGTTTTATTAATAGATATACCCATTACTACCATCCCGTTTGCCAATGGGCTATTTCACTCCAATTTTATGCAGGTCAATAGTGATAACAGCGGTGCAGATAATATTACCGATGCCGTTTTGACCTTGATACAAGTAGGCGCACCCGATTTGCAATTGACGAAGGGAATTGTAAGTTCTGACAACCCCAATGTTAACATCAGCCCCAATGTTACACCACCCAATGGCAATGCTACAGGAGCCAATGCAGGCGATCAGTTGTTTTTTGATATTACTGTTAGGAATATAGGGGCTGCCCCCGGATATGATGTGCAAATCAGAGATGTAGCACCACCCGAACTAACCAATTGTGCTTTGGTAGCACCTACGCCCGTGGTAGACGGCAGCAACAACCCTGTAGCTTTTACAGGGGGCTTTACAGGCAATACACTGACCATTAATTTAGTAAGCCCTGATGACTCTATCGGTTTTGCAGGAGCAGCGAGCAGCAACGATCAATATACGGTTTCTTATGTCTGTGAAGTCATAGGCAGTATTCCTTCGGGTTCTAATTTTGAGAATACCGCCGCCGTAGATTGGGCTTCTGCTAGAGGGGTGCAAAAGTTTCCTCCTATAACGGATAATGCTACTGTTGCCACCGCCACCCCCACTATGAACAAAGTAGTCGATTATATTGCACCCAATTATAGTGGTACAAATAATAGAGCTAGTATTGGCGAAGTAGTCGCTTATGAATTGCAAGTTTTTGTGCCAGAGGGCAATTTGAACAATGTACTATTGCGGGACCAACTCGATGCAGGTTTGGCTTTTGTAGGTTTAGATTCTATTGTGTTGTGCAATTCTTCTGGTTTTAATAATATTATGACCTCCAACGCTGGTGGTTTTTCGGCCGTGCAAAGTGGGGTGGTTTTTTCTAATGTCAATGCCAATCCAATAGGGCAAGATCGTGTAATGACCCTTGATTTTGGCAATTTGACCAATTTAGATACAGACAATCAGCAAGACACCATCAAGATTTTTTACCGTACCATTGTTGTTAATGAAGCCTCTAATGTAGATGGTGATCGCTTGCGTAATAATGCACGCCTAGAATGGGACAACCCCAATAGTGCAGGTGGGCGGAGCAATACTACGGTTCGTTCGGGTTTTGTAACCGTGGTAGAACCACAAATCATAGTCACCAAAAGTTTTACCCCCAATGAAGTACTACCGGGCAACAATGCCTTTGTAACGATAACCGTCAGAAACCCCAGCACCTCTTCAGCCCCTGCTTTTGATGTCAACCTAACTGATATTTTACCTACAGGGATGAATTTTGTTGCGGGTTTCTCAGCAGGGGGAACGGCCAATATCACCCGACCACCCAGCAATGGGGGCGGCACTATTACAGCCCAATGGGACACCATTAATGTAGGCGAAATATACAGCATTACCTTTGAAATACAAATATCTAATGCCATCACCCCCTGTACTACACTAACCAACTGTGCCAATATAACTTGGGAAAGCATTGCCGATGCCGACCAACCCAACCAGCCCAGTGCTTTTTCCTCCAATCTAGGCGTGCCACGTACTGGCAACCAAGGTGGCCCAGGTGGCGCAGCCAATACCTACACACAAGATTCTTGTGCCAATTTGGATGTGATTATTGATAATACCTTTGACCCCTTCATTACGGCCAACACGCCTATTTGTGAGGGCGATAGAGCTGTTTTGAGTGTGCAACAGTATTCGGGCAATATTGTGCGCTACAACTGGACAGGGCCGGGGGTACCTGCTGGATTCAACAACTATGAACTGGTGATTGATCCTGTTACCACTGCTGACACAGGTACTTATTTTGTGTTTGTAGAATTGGATGGTTGTGTTACCGACACTTCCAATTTCTTTTCTTTGCAATTGCGCCCACAGCCTGCCGACCCCGTCATTATACCAAGCGATACGACTGTTTGTGAGGGAAGTAGTTTGCAATTTTCAACGGCTACTGTAGCCAATAGCTACCAATGGACGGGGCCCAATGGCTTTACGGCCAATGCCGCCACAACACCGATTATTGCTCCTGTAACACTATCAGATGCAGGGGGCTATACCTTGGTGATAACTAATAACCAAGGCTGTAGTTCCAACCCTGTTACCAGCACAGTCACGGTCATTCCACGCCCTATTGCACCCAATATCAATAACAATTCTCCAATATGTAGTGGCGATATATTGCAATTATCTACCAGTGCCAATGCCAGTCTTTATCAGTGGGTTGCGCCCAATGGACAAGATACCATCACCACAACCAGCACGCTTTCTATTGCTCCTAGTAGCAATTTGTATTTGGCAGGCAATTGGACATTGGCCGTTATCAATGCCAATAATTGCACATCACAACCCTCGGCTACCAGCACAGTGCTTATCAACAGCACTCCTGCCAATCCATTTGCCAGCAACTCAGGGCCTATTTGTGAGGGCGATGCTATACAGTTGAGTGTGAATGCTATAGCAGGGGCTACTTACAATTGGTACAGTGATCCAGCCCTAACCAATTTGGTAGCCACAGGCCAAAACCCAACTATTGGTGGCCTAACAGCCGCCAACAGCCCTATTAGCTATTATGTTCAAATTAATAGCAATGGCTGTTTATCAGATACCAGTTCTACTGTGGTTATAGTCAATAGCAACCCTGCTAACTTTGCTCCTAGCTATACGAGTTTGTGTGCTGGTGATAGTTTGTTTTTGTTGGCTAATACTGCTGCTACAGGCTATAGTTGGGTAGGGCCAAGTGGTTTTGTCTCTAATCTACAAGACCCCATTATTGCCAATGCCAATGCCAGCAATTCAGGTAGTTATGTGGTGACCATTCAGGATAATAATGGTTGTAGCAATACAGGCATTGTACAAGTGGCTGTAGAGGAAACCCCTGCTACGCCTGTAGTGACGAGCAACGGGCCTTTGTGCCAAGGAGCAACCCTAACCTTAAACACCACCACTTATACAGGAAATAATGTGCTGTACAATTGGACTACACCCTCAGGCATTATTACAACCAATGTAGCCACGTTAGTTATTAACAATACGACCCAAGCAGATAGTGGTACTTATAGTGTTGCTGTAACTGTAGATGGTTGTACGTCTTTGGCAGGCAATACAGAGGTGGTTATTAATGCCAATCCAACAGCTACAGCCGCTGCCAATGGAGCTGTATTCTGTGAGGGCGATGCCTTGCAATTGAGTACCACCACCATTGCCAATAGCTATCAGTGGACAGGGCCCAATGGCTTTAGTTCCACCTCACCCAATCCTGCTGCTATTCTTGTTGCTAGTAATAATGCAGGTACCTACAACTTGGTAGTTACCAATAATAATGGCTGTAGTTCTGCGCCCGATGCAGTGGCTATTACTGTTAATCCTGCCCCCAGTAGACCTGCCTTGAGCAGCAACACGCCTATTTGTACAGGCGATAATTTGGTGTTGAGCAGCAGCAGCTCTGCTAGTTCTTATCAATGGATTGTCCCCAATGGGCAAGACACTATTACTACCACTAATACTATAACTATTAATCCCAATGGCACTTTGTATCAGGATGGAGCTTGGAGCGTGGTGATTGTAGATGCCAATGGCTGTGCTTCTACGGCCTCTTTGCCTACACAAGTGGTCATTAATGCTTTGCCTAATGCTGCTACAGCCAGCAATAATGGGCCTGTTTGCACAGGAGCCAATGCCCAATTGATGGCAACCACTGCGGCTGGGGCGCAATACAATTGGTACACCAATCGTGCAGCAACCAATTTGTTTGCCACCGCACAAAATCCAGTTGTAAATAATATTACCACCACTACTACTTACTATTTGGTAGTGACGGTCAACGGCTGCGCTGCGCCCTTAGATTCTACTACTGTTACCGTTTTGCCAACCCCCAATGCGCCCAATCTGCCAGCAGATTTTGCGGTATGTGAGGGCGAAACTATTACTTTGAGCACTACTACAGCCGCCAGCCAGTACAATTGGACAGGCCCAAATGGGTTTAGTTCTAGCGCACAGAACCCAGCCGTAATTCGTCCAGCTACTTTGGCCGATGCAGGCATTTACACCTTGTCTATTATGGATAATAATGGCTGTGTATCTCAAGATAGCAGTGTACAAGTAACGGTCAATGCAGCACCAACTGCTCCTATTCTAACCAATAATAGTGCATTATGCGAAGGTGATACTTTGCGGTTAGCGACCACCGCTATTGCCAATACTTATCAGTGGATGGCTCCCAATGGATTAGATACGATTACTACTAGTAATAATTTGCAAATATTGCCTAGCAATACCGCCTATTACCAATCAGGCAACTGGACACTAATCATACAAAATACCAATGCTTGTCCGTCACAGCCTTCGGCCGCTTCCTCCGTGGTTATTAATTCTAGTGTCAATGCGCCTATCGCCTCCAATAATGGCCCCGTGTGTACTAGTGGAGCTGTTATGGTCAGTACACCAAGTGCCACAGGGGCAACTTACCAGTGGTACAGTGATGCCGCACTAACCAATCTAATTGCCACCACCGCATCCGTTACTATTAATAACATTACCAGAGATAGTAGTTTTTATGTGGTGGTGAACGTCAATGGCTGTGTATCGCCTGCTGGGGTCACTACTGTTCGAGTAGTGCCTACGCCTCCTGCGCCACAAGTACCCAACGATACGGCACTGTGTACAGGCGAGCCATTGGCCTTAACTACAACTACACAAGCTACCATTTACAATTGGGCAGGGCCTAATGGCTTCCAATCCAATGCACAGCAGCCTATCGTCATCAATAGCGCAACGGCTGCTAATGCTGGCACCTACACCTTGTCGGTAATAGACAGCAATGGCTGCACCAGTGCCAGCAATAGTTTTGATGTCACGGTCAATGCTGCCCCTCTAGCACCAACTATTGTGAGCAACAGCCCTGTGTGCTTTGGCGATACACTGACCATAGGTTCTAGTAGTACTTGCGGACAATCGCAATGGATTGGCCCCAATGGCAACAGCCCCGGTACACTAGGTACTGTGGGAGGGAGCAATGTACTGTGGACACGTGGCAGCCAAACGGCCATTCCTGCTAATAATGCAAATTATTTGGCGGGCAATTGGTATATGGTCTGTATAGATACCCTAACAGGTTGTCGCTCTATTTCCAATACTATTACTATTACTATTCAACCCACACCTATAGTTTCCGCCTTTAATGGTGGAGCAATTTGTGCAGGAACAGATGGCTTCTTATCAGCAACGCCCATTGCTGGGGCTAGTTATGCTTGGTACAGTGATAGTACTTTGACCACTTTGGTCGCTACTACCCGTACAGCCACTATTCCCAACCTAACTAACAGTACTACTTTTTATGTGGTAGCCACCGTCAATGGTTGTGCCTCCGTTGCTGCTTCTACCACTATTCCAGTCAATGCCAATCCAGTGACACCAGTGCCCACTTACTTGCCCTTGTGTCAATTGGATACTTTGTTTTTGTTTGCCAATGCTGGTGCTAATACCGCTACTTATGCTTGGAGCGGCCCCAATGGTTTTAATTCTAACCTAGAAAATCCAGTTATACCCAATGCCTACCCATTCAATGCAGGAAGTTATACCCTAACTGTGACAGATTCTTTAGGATGTTCGGCTTTCTCTACGGTAGAAGTTACTATTTATCCCAAACCAGCTACGCCTACCATTACTCATAATGCACCTTTCTGTGCTGGAAGTGCTGATTTGACCTTGCAAACACAGGCTTATTTTGGTACGAATGTTCAGTATTGGTGGACGCGTCCTAATGGTACTATTGATACGACCATAGTGCCTTCTTTGGTCATTGCCAATGCACAATTGAGTGATACTGGCTTGTATCAACTACAAGTGTTGGTAGATGGCTGTATTTCCCTGCTAGGCGATCAACTGATTCGTTTGCATCCTATTCCTGCTGCCCCAGCCGTGCCTGCTGATTTTGCAGTTTGTGAGGGCGAGGCCATTGTATTGAGCACCACCACAGCAGCAGCAGCCTACTTCTGGACAGGGCCTAATGGCTTCCAATCCAATCTGCCCAGCCCAACAGTAGTGAATGCTACAGCCGTAGATGCTGGAACTTATCAATTGGTGGTAGCCAATCAGCAAGGCTGCCTCAGTCCAGATAGTGGGGTAGTAGTTACGGTCAATTCAGCACCAGCTGCGCCCACCATTACCCATAACAGCCCACTTTGTTTTGGCGATACCTTGGTATTGACTTCGAGCAGTGCTTGTGGACAATCGCAATGGATTGGGCCCAACGGCAATAGTGCAGGTACCTTGGGTAGCCCAGGGGGCAATAATCCCTTGTGGACATTGGGTAGTACAACAAGAATCCCTGCTACTGATCCTAATTATTTGTCAGGTGCTTGGTATATGGTCTGTATAGATACTACTACAGGTTGTCAGTCTATTTCTAATACCATAAATGTAACGATTACTGATATTTCAGCTATCCCTGTAGCTTTCAATAACAGCCCAGTATGTATGGGTGATGCAGTTCAATTGACTACAGCTAGTGTTGTGGGAGCCAGTTATGCTTGGTATTCAGATGCTACATTAACTAACTTGGTTGCCACCGTGCAGAATCCAACCATCAATAACATTACCAATGATACTACCTTCTATTTAACGATTACTGTAAATGGTTGTACCTCCTTGGCAGGTTCTACTGTGGTGCGGGTGCATCCCATACCAGCAGCCCCATCTATATCCGCCAATTTTGCGGTGTGTGAGGGCGATGCGATTGTATTGAGTACTACTACTCAGGCAGCAAGTTATAATTGGACAGGGCCAAATGGTTTTCAGTCCAATCAGCAAAGCCCAAGTGTCGTGGTCAATGCCAGCTTGGTAGATTCAGGATTGTATACCTTGTTTATTATAGATAATAATGGTTGTCAAAGTGCCGATACCAGTGTGTTTGTACAAGTAAATCCAATTCCAACCACGCCTATTATTACTAGCAATAACAGCCCTATTTGTGCAGGGAATGATTTGATCTTGGTGGCGAATGCCGCAAGTGTAGGAAGTACGTATACTTGGTATTTGTCCAATGGCTTGCCTATTGGAACAGGCCAAACCCTGACCTTGACCAGTGCAACAGCTAATCAAGCAGGGGATTATTACGTAACAGTGGCATTAAATGGCTGCGAAAGTCCTGCATCGGCAATGACAACAGCTATCATTGATACCATCCCAACAGTAACGGCTTTTGCAGGAGCAGACCAAGCCTTGTGTGATAGCAGCAGCACCAATTTGGCAGCAACAGGGGCAGTAGGAGTGCAAGGTATGTGGACGACCACTTCAACAGCTACTATTGCCAATCCAATGGCAGCCAACAGTGCTGTTTACAATTTGCCTGTAGGTATAAGCACCTTCTTTTGGACATTGAGCAGCGGGGCTTGTCGTGATTTCTCGGCAGATTCTATGCAGATTGATGTTACTCCAATTAGTACAGACATAGCTAATGCAGGGTTGGACCAGAATCTTTGTGGTCAGAATACAGCCACCTTGACGGCTACTGCACCAACCACAGCCCTAGGCCGCTGGACACAATCGAGCAGCCAAGCAGGGCAAGGCATTGTAATAACCAACCCCAACAATCCCACTACAACAGTAACGGGCCTACAACAAGGCCAAAGCTATAACTTTACATGGGTGTTGAGCAATGGAAATTGTGGAGACTACAGCAGTGATGTGGTGCAAATTAATATAGATGTAGCACCTCCTGACAATGCTTATGCTGGCACCAATATTTTGTTGTGTAATCAGAACAGCACCAACCTAGCAGCTTTTGTTTCACAGTATGGCACAGGCTTATGGACGAGTACTTCTAGTGCCACTATCATTGATCCTACTTTATCCAATACGTTGGTTATCAATTTGCCACAAGACACCAGTGTTTTTGTATGGACATTGAGCAATGGTACTTGTCAAGATTACTCTACAGATACTGTATTAGTGGTGGTTTCTACCACCAATGATACCGCCGATGCAGGCTTGAATCAAGTGGTTTGTAGTGTCAATGCGGTGAATTTGGCGGCCATAGCCCCAGCAGCAGGCACGGGCCGATGGTCACAAACGGCTGCACAAGCAGCACAGGGCGTGGTGATTGTAACCCCCAATGATCCCAACTCACAGGTAGTGGGCTTATCATCAGGAACCACCTATGCCTTTACTTGGACATTGAGCAATGGTACTTGTATCGACTATTCTAGTGATATTACTACGGTAACGGTCAATGCTACACCGCCTGACAATGCTTTTGCAGGCAATGATATTAATTTGTGTGGTGCGAACACCAGCAGCAATTTGGCGGCTACGGTGCCTACGGTTGCAACAGGCTTATGGACGACCACCTCTACCGCTACTATTAGCAACCCCACTCAGCCCAACTCTACGGTTTCGGGCTTGTCCAATGGAGCCAATGTGTTTGTATGGACATTGAGTGCAGGGAGTTGTATAGATTATGACCGTGATACCGTAATCATTACAGTAACAGCCCCTTCCTCAGATATTGCAGATGCAGGTTTAGATTCTGCTTATTGTAATCAAAGTACCATTACATTAAATGCAGCCGCTCCAAGTGTTGGGGGAGGCTATTGGGCGCAAACACCTTCACAGGCGAGTTTGGGAGCTGTTATTAATAACCCAACCAACCCCAATAGTACAGTCAGCAATTTGACAGCAGGCATCACCTATACCTTTACTTGGACTTTGACCAATGGGGGTTGTGTGGATTATTCGTCGGATCAGACTTTAATTACGATTGATGTTTTGCCTAGTAATGTGGCGTATGCGGGTGAAGATACGGTTTTGTGTGGGGGCAATGCGACACAGCTTAATGGTTTGGTGCCGCCTATTGGAACAGGCTTTTGGACGACCAATGATTCGGCTACCATTACCACCCCAACAGATGCACAATCACTGGTGGTGAATATCAATCAGGATACGACTACTTATTATTGGACTTTATCTAATGGTGCTTGTGTGGATTACTCCGTAGATTCTGTACAAGTGGTCTTGTCGCCCTTGAGCAGTGATATAGCTTTTGCAGGATTTGATGCAGTGTTGTGTGGGGTGGATTCTATTATTTTGAATGCTGCTGCACCCACCACTAGTACCGGTGTTTGGACACAATCGGCAGGGCAATTGAGCCAAGGGGTGGTTATTACTGACCCCACTAATCCCAACTCTTCGGTGACAGGAATTGTATCAGGACAGGTGTACACCTTTACATGGACACTTTCTACAGTAGGTTGTGCCAATTTTAGTACAGATGATGTGACTTATACCATCAATGCACTGCCACCAGAGGTTGCTTATGCAGGGCCAGACATTATTTTGTGTAGTGGCAATAGTACGGTTATGGATGCCAATAATCCTATATTCAGTACGGGGCAATGGAGCAGCAATAGCAGTAGTGCCGTTATTATTAATCCTACCCTGAATAATTCTACAGTAGTGAATCTGCCCATTGATACCATTGAGTTTTATTGGTCATTGAGCAATGGCAGTTGTTTGGATTATTCGGTAGATACGATGCTGGTGATTGTAACGGCTACTACTAGTGTAGATACGGCCAATGCAGGGCTAGATATTGCCATTTGTAATGCCGATACTGCCCAATTGATGGCTCTTACCCCTACTGTGGCGGCAGGGCGTTGGATTCAGTCCAATAATCAGGCTAGTGCTGGGGTTATTATTGATAACCTAACAGCCCCCACAACACTTGTACGTGGTTTGCAATTGGATTCTACCTACACCTTTACTTGGGCCTTGTCTAATGGGCCTTGTTTGGATTATGATACCGATGCTGTACGGGTAGAGGTGAGTTCGCTGCCAACCGATGCTGCCTATGCAGGAGAGGATTTTGTGATTTGTGGCATTGATACAGCCATTGTAACAGCTACTACTCCGAGCGTGGGAACAGGCTTGTGGACGACCACATCTGGAGCTACTATTGTAACGCCACCCAATACCCGCACCGAATTGGTCAACTTAGGTTTGGGAGCTAATGTGTTTATCTGGACCTTGAGCAATGGGGCTTGTACAGATTATTCTAGCGATACTATTATTATTACGACAGATGATGCGCCTGTAGCCAATGCAGATAGTTTTGTATTGATTTATAACAGCACAGGCAATACCATTGATGTATTGTCCAATGACCAATTGAACAACAATTGGGTGATTAGTATAACACAAGATATTGGAAGTGGTCGTTTGACCAATTTGGGCGATGGTACTTTTGATATTTTATTGCAAGATGTATTGGTTGATCAGCAATTTATTTATCAATTGTGCAATCCCAATTGCCCTGCTGTATTCTGTGATACTGCATTGGTATTACTGGATGTGCAAGGCGGAACAGATTGTGTTTTCCCCAATACGATGACTCCAAATAACGATGGGGTAAACGATGCCTTTATTGTGCCTTGTTTGGATGGGCTGGAAGGAACAAAGTTGACGGTATTCAATCGTTGGGGCGATTTATTATACCAGAATGACAACTATGAAAACAACTGGGATGCTACGCACAATGGAGCACCTGTACCTGATGCTACTTACTTTTACATCATGGAGCTGGCCGATGGGCGCAAGTTCCAAGGTTTTATAGAAGTGCGCCGATAAAGGAGGAGGTTTTGAACTGGTAGCGTTATTATAGGAACAAGTCTACCAGTTCAAATTGAGCAAGCATTTAAAAAAAAATTAAAGACAATAAAAGATAAAAAGCCATGCTTAGAATTTTACTAACAACAGCTTTATTGCTCTTGGCTTGGATGGCACATAGCCAACAAGATGCCCAATACACGCAATTTATGTTCAATAAATTGTATTACAACCCTGCTTATGCAGGTGCCAAAGAAGCCCTGTGTTTGTCGGCTATTTATAGAAATCAATGGATAGGAATAGATGGGGCACCACAAACCGCTACGTTTAATATTCATGCCCCAGTGTGGAAGCGCAGAATGGGCGTGGGCTTGTCGGTCACTAATGATAGAATTGGTTTGTCTGATCGTTGGAATTTTGATCTGAATTATGCTTACAGGATTGCACTAAAGAACGAAGCAACTTTGAGCATTGGTCTTAGAGGTACTTTATCCTATATGAGTATTCGCTGGGACAATGCCCAATTGACACAAAGCCTCGATCAGTCGGTGCCAGCAGCCGAAAACAGCAAAGTATTGCCCAATTTTGGGGCAGGGGTGTATTATCAAGCCCGCAATTGGTATGTGGGATTCTCTATTCCTCGTTTGTTTAAGAATCGTATTGATTTTAATAACAATAGCCAATCTACTATTGAGCCAGAGCTTACCCAACATTACTTCCTAACAGGAGGTGTTTCTATTGATATTGCCAAAAATGTGAGTTTGCAGCCCAATGTAATGTTGAAGTATGTACCCAATACGCCTTTTGATGCGGATATTAATTTGAGTGTGGTGTTTTTTGAGAAAGTATTGTTTGGGGTGACTTACAGAGTGGGAGATTCGGTAGATGGTTTGTTGCAATGGAGAATTGTGCCACAGTTTACGATTTCCGCAGCGTATGACTTTACACTTACACCTTTACAATCGTACAATGCAGGGAGTTTTGAGGTGATGTTGCAATATTGTTTCTGTTGCCAAAAAGGCAAACGTTTACACAATCCAAGATTCTTTTAGATTATTTAGTAGACATTATTATCATGAAAATTTTATACACCACCCTTTTCCTAGTTGCTTGGGTTTCTTATAGCTGTGGTCAAGGCAATGATGCTAAAGCAAATCGCCATTATGAGAATTTGGGGTATGCACAATATATTCAACTCAAAGGTGGACAAAGCTGGATGAGTTACGACAAGGAAACGCTAATCAAACTCGGAGATAGTTATCGCAAAACGGCCGATTTTAAAAATGCCGAAAAAGCCTATGAGACGCTACTCAAGTTTCAGGGTATAGATCCTATTTATAGATTGTATTATGCACAAGCCTTGCAGTCCAATGGTTTTTATGGCAAAGCCTCTCAACAATATTACCAAGCACAACAAGAAATGAATGCTGCTCAAGCAGAGCAGGAGCAAGACAAACGTCCACAAGAAGGATTTGAAGCCTGCAATCAAGTGAATGCTTTTCGTGCCAAGGGTATTGTAAAGCTATACAATGCCACGGCACTCAATACCCCCAAGTTAGATTTTAGCCCAACTTATTATAAGGATGGGTTGGTCTTTGTTTCTACTCGTAAGAATGCCAGTATGAACCAGCAGGATGAATGGATTAATGACAACTGTATGGATTTGTATTATGCGCCCATTCAAGAAGGGCAAATCATGGCACCCCAACCATTCTCGGATGAATTGAATGGCAAATTCCATGAAGGGCCTGTCTCGTTTACAGACGACCAGCAAAAGATTTTCTTTTCTAGAAACAACTATATTCGCGGCAAGCGCAAAACGAGCAAAAACAAAATTACCAAGCTAAAAATATACACAGCCGAGCAGCAAAAAGGACTCTGGAAGAACATTACGGAGTTGCCGTTTAATAGCGATGAATACGATGTATGCCACCCTGCTTTGAGTGCTGATGAGCGTATCTTGGTGTTTTCTAGCAGCAAGGGCGAGGGACACCAAGGGGGGATGGATTTGTATGCGAGTCTTTGGGTGGGGGGGACTTGGACAACACCTATCAACTTGGGGCCAGAAATCAATACCAAAGGCAATGAGTTGTTTCCTTATTTGTACAAAGATGGCAGCTTGTATTTTGCCTCTACAGGGCATGGTGGCTTGGGTGGTTTGGATATGTTTGTGGCCTTGTTTACAGGCAACAATGAGCAGGCAGACTGGAAATTTCCGCTCAATATTGGCGCACCTTTTAATTCGCCTTATGATGATTTTGGTTTAATTCTGAATGCAGAAGAAAATGCAGGTTTCTTGACCAGCAATCGTTTGGGAGGACAAGGGCAGGATGATATTTATCAGTTTACTATTCAATCTAGTGGCAGTCTGAAAACAGTAAAACCTCGGCCACAATTCCCAATGCAAATTTGTGTGTATGATAAGAAAACCAATGAACGTTTGGAAGGGGCAGAAGTAACCATTCGCAAAAAAAGCCCCTCTAATTTATCGTTAGAACGCCGCCAAGAATTGGGATTGAGTTTGGACGAAAGCCTTATTTTGAGCCTAACCCCTGTGAGGGAGGGAGCGAATGAGTACACCATTCAGTTGCGCTCGGCCAATGAGGGCCAACGAGATGAGCTAGGCAATAAGCTGGTGGGTGAAACCAAGTCGACCAATGATGAGGGTATTTTTCCGTATACCATGTATGCACGAGAGACGTATTTGTTAGAAGCAAAAAAAGAAGGTTATGTAACCGTACAGGAGTACTTTACCATGCCAGCAGATGCAGACTTGGAAGAGTTTTGTATAGGTGTGACTAAAAGAAGCGATTTGTTGGCAAGCCAATTAAATGGCAACAACCCCAATAATTCCAACAATCCAAATAACCCAAATGATCCCAACAATTCTAACAATAAGGCAGGAGCCAATAATCCCAATACCTCCAATGGTGCTGGCACTACACCAATAAGTCCTAGTGACTTAATCGGGCCAGATGGCCGCCCCTTGCCTGTTGGCAAGCCTTATGTGGCAGGAGTAGTGCTCAATAAGGAATACAATCGTCCCTTGCCTCGCTCGGTTGTCACCTTGCTCAATCGTTGTACAGGAGAGGATGAGGTGTATAATATTGACGAAACAGGGCGTTTTGCTTTTTCGTTAGATTGTGGCTGCGATTATGTGCTCAAGGCACGCAAAGATCGTTTTATTGGAGCCAACAAGGTCTTGTCTCTAATAAAGCCTGAAGATTGTAAGCCTACCGTAACAGAATTATTAATGACCCCCGGCTTTGATCGTTTGGGAGAACCCATTAGCATTGCAGGACGCACCATTACCGAGACACTCAAAGAAGGCGATGTGCTAGAGTTGAGGAATATTTTCTATGATTTTGACAAATATGACATTCGGGAGGAGGCATCTAAAGATTTGGATCGTTTGGCAGCATTGATGCAGCAATTTCCAAGTATGAAAATTGAGTTGTCCTCTCATACCGATAGCAGAGGAACCAATGAATATAACAATACCTTGTCTACCAATCGGGCCAAATCGGCCAAGGCGTACTTGGTAAAAAAAGGAATTGCTGAGGACAG
This sequence comes from uncultured Aureispira sp., assembly GCA_964445645.1. GTDB lineage: Bacteria > Bacteroidota > Bacteroidia > Chitinophagales > Saprospiraceae > Aureispira. Next base: position 108,078 of record CAYULH010000001.1, read on the forward strand.
GGTTGTAGCTATTGGTTATGGAGAGCAGCGTTTGCGGAACAAGTGTACAGATGGCTCTAATTGTAGTGAGTACGAGCACCAGCGAAACAGACGAACAGAAGTGTTGCTGACAGCTTTTGATCAGGCCGAGTATATCAAGGTATATTATGAGAAGAATGAACCTACCGTGGTAGATCCTAAGTAGGTGCAAATAGTGAGCATGATTATTACCAGCAGGAAGACTAGAGTACTTCCTGCTGGTGGTAATTTTTAGGGAGATTCAGGAGTAAAACAAATGTGTGTTTTGAAGTAAATTTGCCCTTGTTTTTGCAACAAAACAATTGAATATAGAGCCTTTATCGCATCTATAGGTGTTTGGAATAAAATACGAAACTATCCTTTGATAAATCTAAAAAAGATATTACCCCGCTTTTGTAGCAAAACCTTTAAAATTGGGGCATGAATTGAACTACTCTAAGCATATTAAATCTAATAAAAACAATTCATTTTATCATAAGTTGTTACTAATGAACTGCTTTAGAATTAAAATAAAATCACTTTATGTTTTTGTTTTACTACTGAAAGCCCCTTTTTAGTCTTTGATATTTATTCTAATGCTCCCGCTTCATAAGCATTTGCAAGAAATCACGGAGTTTTTGTTTTTTATCCTCGCTCACACTCAGACTTTCCAAGTTTTCCATGGCCTTATTGCTATAAAAATCCATCAATTTCTGCATTTCTTTAGGAATATCGAGTGCTCTAAAGATATTCGTTACCTTCTCAATCTTGCTATTTTCTTCTGCTACAGGAGTAGGTTTGGCCAAAAGTGCATTCAATTCGGCTTTGGTGGCATCATCGGCCAACTCCAATGCCTTGATTACGAGCGCAGTTTTTTTGTTTTGCACAATATCCCCTCCAATGCGTTTGCCAACCTTTGCCTTACTGCCAAATGTATCCAACCAGTCGTCCTTGATTTGGAAGGCAATACCCAAGTTACGACCATAATTGCCAATCAATTCAGCTTCTTCTTCAGATGCACCAGCTACCAAAGCACCCATTTTGAGCGCACCATACAACAAAATAGAAGTTTTAAGCTCGATCATACGAATGTACTCTTCTAGCGTAACCGTTGTTTGGCTTTCAAAATCTACATCTAATTGTTGTCCATTACAAACCTCAATAGCCACTTTGTTGAAGATAGGAAACAGCTTTACAAACAAATCATCATCTAATTTTCGCAATTCTTCAAAGGTATACAGCAGCATGACATCGCCTGATAAAATAGCTGTATTAACACTGTATTTCTCATGTACACTAGGTTGACCTCGGCGCAGGGGAGAGGCATCCATAATATCATCGTGCATCAACGAAAAATTATGAAAGAGTTCTACAGCCATAGCTACAGGTAAGGCATCGTTTGGATTTCCTCCAAAAAGCTCACAAGCCAACAAAGAGAGTACGGGGCGAATTTGTTTGCCCTTGAGCGATAAGATATAATCTAATGGCTCATAGAGTGTTTGAGGCTCTAACTTTGAGAAATTGTTTTGGGTTTGGTAGTTTTGAAATAGTTGTTGTAGTTTTTTCATCGTTTGTGATTGATAAGGAGGTGTGAAGGGCTTTATGTTTATTTGAAATGTAAAAAATAACCAAACAAAGTACGTTCATAAGTACTCGCAAAGTAATCTGCCTTATTTGATACATGGCATCAAATAAGGCAAGCTTAATGCCGAGTCAGGGCAAAATAACCATTTTTTCGTAGGAAAACTTTTTTTGAGGCTATCTAGGACAAAGCTATAAACTATTTTATTTTACTCAATAATACTTCGTGGCTTTTTTACTTTTTTTTTCAAAAAAGCTAAAAAAAAATCTTGTATCTAATTGATTATCAGTATTTTGTGTTTTTTATTTCTTTTTATGTGTAATGAATTGATAATCAAACATATACGGTTTTTTAACAAAGTAAGGACACAAGCAAATTGGCTAGAATAATTTTAAGAAAAGAAATTAACGTGTGCTTCGTTATACTATAAACTTCTTACTTAAAATGCTTTTGAATACCTGCCAATATGGTCTGAAATAATCCATCATTAACAGCTACAATCTCTTGCCCATGTATAAAATCACGGCCACCCGAAAAGTCACTAACTTGGCCTCCGGCTTGTTGTACCAAAAAAGCACCTGCTGCTACATCCCAAGGAGAGAGGCTATATTCAAAGTAACCGTCAAAACGGCCACAAGCAACATAGGCCAAATCTAATGCAGCTGATCCAAAACGACGCAATCCACGTGTATCGCGCATAAAACGCTGCAATACTTCTATATAAGCGGGCATACGCTCAAAATCATAATATGGAAAACCAGTAGCCAGTAGGCTGTCTTCTAGTTGAGTAGTTGGGCTAACGTGGATAGGCTTGCCATTTAAAAAAGCAGCCGATGCCCCTTTCCAACTGTAAAACAATTCTTGGCGATTGGCCTCGTATACAATTCCTATGACGGTTTCGCCCTCGTATTGCAAGGCCAAACTAATAGAAAAGAAAGGCAAGCCGTGTAAAAAGTTGGTCGTGCCATCTAGCGGATCAATAATCCATTGCCAAGGACGCTCTTCGGTGCTTACGGTGCCCTCTTCGGCCAAGAAACTTGCCTCTGGAACAAGAACTTGAAGCCCTTGTATTAGGCGTTGCTCGGCAGTTTTGTCCACATAGCTCACCAAGTGATTGCGTTGTTTTTGCTCAATATCAGCAGCACTTACTTTTCCGAGTTCTTGGCATAAAAATGAACCAACTTCTTGGCTCAATTGGCAGCCTTGTTGGCAAATTTGCTCTAGTTTTTTTTGCATAATCTAATTCTAAGAAAAAACGCCGCCCTAAAGCAAGATTAGGACAGCGTTTTTTAGTATTGTTGGGAAATTATCTTCTTAGTGGGTAGTGGTATTCAAAGCCTCTGCTAGTGTTTTTGCCAAGTCTTCGTCCAAATTACCAAAGTGAGTTGCATAGTCTTGTTGGCTTCTGCGAACCACCTCCAACGCTTCCTCACGTCCATAAGTATGTGTAATTTCAACTTCCTTATTCTTTTCAGGATTATCTGGATCCTCTTTGTAAGTCAAGAAGTAATGCTTGATGCGTTTGATGAGCTTTGGAGGGCACTCTGATACATCTTTGATCTCACCATAGGTATGATCGTCTTTGAGAACAGCAATGATTTTATCATCAGCCTCTCCTCCATCAATCATACGAAAACCACCCACTACAACAGCATCTAGTAGTAAATCTCCGTGGGGTAGGGTGCGGTCAGTGAGCACACAAATATCCAAAGGATCATTATCCCCCTCAATTCCTGTACGGCCTGTTTGCTGCATACAAAACTCCGCCATAGCTTCTGCGGAGTAGGTTCTAGGAATTAGACCATAAGGAACAGGAAGCGTATTGGAGAATTTATTGGGGCGGTCAACCATTAAGTAACCACTTTCTTTACAAATTTCATATTTCATTTCGTCACCCGGTACTACCTCAATGAAGCAGCGCACTACTTCGGGAGCACCCGCTCCAACAGAGATGCCGTGCCAAGGATGCGCTTTGTAACGTTTGCCGAATCTATTCCACACATCGTGTAGTTTTTCATTAGCCATAGTAGTTCATCTAATTATTATACAGAATAAAAAAGAACAATTGTTCTTTAATTAGGGTGCAAATGTAGGCTTTTTGTTTTAGAATTAGTTCAAACCGTCTGTGTTTTTTCTTTTCATGGCTTCAGATATTACCAAGACGGGATTGGTACAAAGACAAAAGTTTAATGTTGTTTAATCAAGTCCAACAAATCAGCAGCCGACATTTTGGAACTTGCATCTGTACCTTCTAATAAAGAATCTGCCAAGTCACGCTTATTTTCGTGCAGTTTGATTATTTTTTCCTCAATTGTATTTTCTGCAATAAGACGATACACAGTTACAGGCCGTTTTTGTCCGAGGCGGTGGGCACGGTCAGAGGCTTGGTCTTCTACAGCAGGATTCCACCAAGGATCCATGTGAATAACATAATCTGCTGCTGTTAGATTTAACCCAGTACCCCCTGCTTTTAAACTAATCAAAAACAAATCGCCCTTGCCTTGCTGAAAAGCATCAATGCGCTCTTGGCGTTTGGCCGAAGGGGTTTGACCATCCAGATATTGATAACGAATGTTTTTTTGCTGAATGTATTCTTCAATCAACTTCAAATGCCCTACAAATTGGCTAAAAATAAGTGCTTTGTGCCCATTAGAAATTAATTCATCAACAATTTCGCCCAACAAATTCAATTTAGAACTCTGCAAATCAATCGTAGAGTCAACCAATTTGGGATTGCAACAAGCACGGCGCAAACGCATGATTTGTGCCAATACCTTTAGGTGTTGAGTACCTCCCACTTGTTTGGGTTCTTGCTCCAAACTCTCCACAGCCGTTTGGCGCAAAGCTTCGTAGAAAGCTTGTTCCTTGGTCGATAAATTGACACTCAATACAATTTCTGTCTTTTCGGGCAATTCCTTTAACACCTCTTTTTTGTGGCGGCGCAAAATAAATGGACGAATTAGGTTTTGGAGTTGTATCTGTGTGGCCCGATTTCTATCTTTTTCAATAGGAATGGCAAAACGCTCACGAAAAGCACGCAAGTTGCCCAATAAGCCGGGATTGATAAAACGGAACAAGTTCCACAACTCACCCAAATGATTTTCTATAGGCGTACCTGTGGTAATAATCTTAAATTTGCCTTGCAACTTCATGGCTGCCTGTGAGCGTTTGGCGCTACTGTTTTTGATGGCCTGCGCTTCGTCCAGTACAATGGTTTCAAAGACACAACTAGCAAACAAATCACATTCGGTTTGCAACAAGCCATAAGTAGTGATAATCACTTGCCCGGCAGCTGCATTTTTTATACTTTGTTTTCGATCACTCTCACTAAAAAGAATAGTGGTTAGGCTGGGGGCAAACTGTTTGATTTCCTTGATCCAATTGCGACAAACAGAAGCAGGGGCAACCACCAAACTCGGCCCATTGACACCACGTTTTAGGATAACAGCCAATGCCTGAATGGTTTTTCCCAAGCCCATATCATCGGCCAAACAAGCACCCACACCCCATTCGGCAAGTTTGCACAACCACTGGTAACCTTCTATCTGATAACTTCGCAAGGTGGCATTCAGGGCAGTAGGCACTTCAAATTGTTGTTGTTCTATGATTTGCAATTGTTGAGTATGTTCGTTCCAAGAATCATCCATAGCAACATTCGAAGCATCGATAAGCAAATCATTGAGCGCAAAGCTGGCGAGTGGATGTATTCTGCCATCATCATTGGTGTATTTGTAAATACCATCCAATTGTTTTTTGAGCTGCTTGCTCAAGGCCAAAAATTGTCCATCATCCAACTCGATAAACTCCGATTGTGCGTATTGCATTTTCATCAACAAATCGCGCATATTCAAGACCAGATGTTCATTGACTTGCAAGGTGCCTGAAATTCCAAACCAATCATTCTCACGCTGAATAGAAAGCTGTAAATTTTCAGTATCAACTTGTCGTTTAATACGCAATTGTTCGCCTTTGGGCCACTCAATTACGATTTGGTTCTCTAGTTTAAATGGCTCCAATTCTTGTAGGAATGTCAAGCAACTATATGGATTATCCAATTGCCAAACCTGATTTTCACTAGGATTGTCTTGCAAACTACTACAGGCAGCCAATACTTGTTCATACGCTTCTAATTCAAGGCTTAGATTACGTTTGGTTTGTGTACGTACATCGTCTACCAGCCCCACTACACGAGCAGAACCCTCACCGGGTTTAAAGTAAGGAGCAGATTCGTGAAAGGGTTTTACAAAAAATTCTACATGAAAACCTTCGCCTACAGGCAATAAATGCACATAAATACGCTGATCGGCCTCTACGGTAGGAATACTGTCATTCTGAAATTCTAAGTCAGATTGTAAAGGCATAATTCTAGAAAGCCCTGCAAGCGTGTGTTCCAATTGACCTTTGCCCTTGAACGGAATTATCAAGCCCTCTTTGCCTAGTATTTGAGCCAACTCTAATTGTTGGTCATTAACCTCCACCAGCTTGTAGCGTGTAGGTGTTTCTTTAATAACATAACAACCTTCTCGCTTGATAGGAATAGATGGGCGCAAATCGTAACCTTCTTCTATTTCTTTGACGACCAATTCTACACTGCCTTGACGCAATTCACAAGCTACTTCTGGTGATTTGTGTAAGAACAACAAAGGATGTCCAATCAGTGTCCTAAATGTTTTGGTAGGATTGTAAAATCCATAACTATTATTGGTTGGATAATAATCGGGTGTCTTGGATAGGGTATTAATAATGCGCCAATCATGAGGCGTAGTTTCCAAAATAGAACCTTCCAATAATTTCTCAAATGGGGCATTGCGCCCTTTAGACCAAGTGCCATTTTTATTGACACGCTGAATCTTGGGCTGAATGATTTCTCGTTCAAAATCTACCAACCAAATTAAGCGGCTTTGCAAATTAGTATTCGTAGCATTATGCCCACCATTAAGATCAGCCAATGCATGCAGTGCTACTTCCCAATCTTCTTGTATACCCACTACATCTAGCAAGGAAGGCAAATCGCCAATAATAGCACGCAATTCTTTTGCTTTGTTCGCATAAAAATCCTTGCGTGTGGTGGATTGTTCCTGCATCAGTACAGCTACATTATAAGCCACCCAATAATAGCCATTCTTAATAGCTTTGTGTTGCAAGGTCAGGGCATAATTTTCCCAATTGGGGGCATACGTTTGTGTCCAGTGCTGTGCATACAAATAGAGTAGTCCATGCAAATCATAATACAAATACTCTTGTTCAAACAGCTCTTGGGCCCGCTCTGTTTGTTGTTGCAAATGCTCTACTATAGCCCCCATATACAGATAAACATTGCTGACTGTTTTGGACAGCACATCCTTAAAAAATTGCTTGATAGCAGGGATATGCTTGGTATTGTGATTTTTGAGCAAGGCCAAAATGTAAATTACACCATGATAATCCTTAAAATAGGCTTTGTGAGATTTTTCTTTTTTTTGGTATAATTGAAGCGCACGCTCATAGCGATTGAGTGCTTTGATATTATAACCTTGAACAAAATACAACCAACCTTTGAATTGAAGGGCAGGAATGGAGTCTTTATCATCCCATATTTTTTGTACAATTTGCCAGTCGCCTCGCAATAAGGCGTGCATACTAACATAATAATGCACCAATTCTAATTCTTCACTATTCAGACTATTGGCAATGCTCTGTATATTATCCAATGGAATTTGTACATTTTTTAGAGACAAAATCATGGTCCCCAATTGCGATTTGTAAAATTCAAACTGAAATTCGGGTGACAGTTGTGTAATATTGGCAATACCATAACGATCTACAAACAACTGCTTGTACAAGTTATCCATATAAAAAGAGTGGCCTTCTTTGAGCAAGGCTACTGCTTTTGCAAACATTTTGTAATTGTTGGTATACAATGCAAAAGAAGCATCTCTAAACAATTGTTGTGTCTGTCTGCGAGCTGGCACCGTCTCCTTAATGCCGGGCAATAAATTCAGTAATGCTTTGCGCCAAGTAGCGAGTCGGCGATCGGCAATGGCTTTTTGAATAACCAAGTGGTATGCTTTGGGATGAATTTGGTATTGCTGATCCAGTGTTTTCTTGACCAGCCCTTGGCGACGCAATAACTCCAAGGTTTGCCCCAAGTTAATGGCATTATAAGCCTTCTTGGCTGGTGTTTTTAATTTTGACTTTGCCGAGAGTTGTAGCAACTTGGCTTTCAGTTCAGGACCATCCACCAATGCCAGAAGCTTGAGCAAATCCTTTTGGGAAGAGCCAAGGTCTTGGTAAGCTTTGGAAATGTCTTGTACATTAGTAATCATAAAATGCTAGCTTTCTCGTAGAATAATGTTGTCTAATAAACGCACGCCATCAATGCGAACAGTGGTGCAGGCTGTAACCGTGGCAGCCTCCGAAAAAGAACGAATAGGTTCTAAGGAATCGCCATTAATAATCGTAAAATAATCTGCTTTTAGGTCGTGGTTTTGTAAGAATTCCAAAGCATTTTGTTGTACAGTGGCCAAGGAGGCTGTTTGGGCTTGCTCTTGTGCCCGAAACAGCATTGCCGAAATAAGTGCTGCTTTTTTTCGGCCCTCGGGGCTCAGCCGCACATTGCGAGAACTCATGGCTAGGCCATCTTTTTCTCTAACAATAGGAACACGTACCAACTCTATAGGCGCATCAAGAAGCGTCAGCAGTTTTTTGATAATTGTAAATTGTTGGTAGTCTTTTTGCCCCATAAATAAAGCCTGTGGTTGTACAATAGCCAACAACCGATGTACTACTTGTACCACACCTGCAAAGTGCCCTGGCCGTTCTGCCCCTTCCATAGTCTCATCCAACCCCTCTAAATCAAAAGTAGGCGTATGCCAATTCTTGGGGTAAACCTCCTCTACAGAAGGCAAAAATAGGATATTGCAGCCTATTTTTTCCAATTGCTGTATATCCCGCTCAATAGGACGTGGGTACAATTCCAAATCCTGTGCCTCCCCAAATTGTGTAGGATTAACAAAAATAGAACAAACAACAATATCAGTTTGCTCCAGTGCTTGTTGTACCAAACGAAGATGCCCATGGTGTAATGCTCCCATAGTAGGAACAAACCCAATGCGTTGATGTTGTTGGCGCAAAGCTGTTAAGTGGTGTTGTAGGGCAGAAACAGTTTTAAAGATGTACATAATGATGGAAGACAGATCGATAAATGGCAAAAGAAGAATGAGAAAATAAAGAGCATACGCACTGCAAAACAACCTATCCAAAACCCTCATTAATGATAAAATTTTATAATTGAGGTTAGAAGAAATAGGTTTAATACGGCAAATTGGTATTTTTTTCGTAAATTTGCAAATCGGGAAAGCGATTTTAATCGTTGCCCCAAAGATTTTTTCATTAAATTTTAGAACGAGTAGTTTTATGGCCGATAAGAAAAGAATATTGATAGTTACGCAAGAGATGAAACCATACACACTCCTTTCTCAGATGTCTGCGATAGTACGAGAGTATTCTCAATTCATCCAAGAAAACGGAGTAGAAGTGCGTATCCTAATGCCCAGATTTGGTACTATCAATGAAAGAAGGCATCGCCTTCATGAGGTTGTTCGTTTGTCAGGAATGAACATCAATGTGGATGATGATGATTATCCTTTAATCATTAAAGTAGCCTCTTTGCCAGGTACTCGTATGCAGGTGTATTTCTTGGATAATGAAGACTTCTTTAAGCGTAAGCAAATGTTTGAGAAGGCAGATGGAACATTTTTTGAAGATAACCTAGACAGAACTTTGTTCTTCTGCAAAGGCGTAGTAGAAACGGTAAAGAAATTTGGATGGGCACCTGATATTGTACACGCACATGGATGGATGACCAGCCTATTGCCTGCTTTGCTAAAAACTAGCTATCGCAACGAGCCTATTTTCCAAAATGCACAAGTAGTCTATTCTGCTTATGATGCAGCGCAAGCCAATGCCGCTTTTGCCAAGAATTTTGAGGCAAAAATGGAAAGCAATGGTTTGAGCGATATTACTACGGCTTATTTTGATGGAACTAAGGTAGACTTGAATGCTGGTGCTGCTAAATTTTCAGAAGGAACCATTGTAGGTGCAGAAGATGTGGATGGCGAATTTGTCATTGGCAATGTATTGCCTTACCAAGAAGAGTTGTCCAATCGTTACTTAGAATTCTACGAAGAATTATTGAGTACTGCTGAGGAAAACGTATAGATCGTCTTTTTGTAGGTCAATTTGCAATTAACAAAGTTCTAGGTTTTAATTTTGAAACACCAACCTAACTTTGTTAATTGCAAAACTTTTTTGCAGAATGAGCAATTGTTAAAAATATTGGAAAAGACCAACGCCACCAACAGGCTACAGCGTTATACTAATCAACAACCCAATTGGACGCTTTCCATATTTTGATACCTTACAAATTCTAACATCAATAATGAAATACATTTCTAGCTCCCTACTGTACATAATTGCCTCAGTAGGGCTATTTTCTGCCATTAGTTGTAGTGACTCAAGTGAAATTGGGCTTTCGTTGGTAGAACAAGAACCATCAGATATTGTGTATACTGATACTTCAACGGTTATTGCTACTACGGTAGATGCACAAGCAGTTACGACCTCTAATAGAACCAGTATGGTTTGTGGTTCTTACAGCACACCCGATTGGGGCGAATCAAGAGCCTCGACTTACATGAATTTTAGGCTCAGAAATACAGGGGCTACTTTTCCGAACAGCACCTTGGATTCTGTGGTATTGACCTTGGCCTACGAAACCTTTGGACACTATGGTGACTTTAGAGTTAACAAACCTACTAGTGTTTCGCAAGTATGGGAAGTGGCTCGTATGGTCGATGACTTGCAGGATGGGGTCGATTACAAATCGGATGTTGTTTTTGGAACAGAAGCTCAATTACTAAAAAGTAATTTTACATTTGAACCCAATGACACGGCCAATGTAACGGTTGATGGGGTTGAATTGCCACCCCACTTGCGTATTCGCTTAGATGACCAAGCTGGCATTGATTTGGGCAATACATTGCTGAATCCACAGGGGGCTGCTGCTAATATTTATGCCAGCAATACAGAATTCAAGGATTGGTTTAAGGGCATACACATTCGCCCTGCAGCTAGTAATCCTAGCAATGGAAGTATTATTCGTTTCAAATCTAAGAATTCACTAACTAAGTTGACCGTTTATTACACGGATACTTCTTCGGGCACACCCGAACAAAAAATCTTTGATTTTTTGACCAATGATGATGCAGAAGTAGTAAGTGTGTTTGAACATACACATCCAGTAGAATTAACCGATAATTTACCAACCGATACGGTCGTTCATATACAGGGAATGGATGGTTTGCACACCAAAGTAAGCTTCCCTTTTATCCAATCATTGGGGCAGGTAGTTATCAATCGCGCCCAATTAGTTTTTACCTTGGTAGATACAGGATCACTGGAGTATCCTAGTCCGTTTCAGATTGTAACCAAAGTCAAAGATGCAGGTGGTAATTTGGTATTGACAGATGATGTAGCCAGTTCTATTGGTAATACACAATCGTATTTGATTTTTGGAGGAGGATTGAGTGCCGAGAATAATGGAAGATTGGTGTATTCTATGTCACTTTCGGAGGAGTTGCAAAATATGGTGGAAGGTATTATTCCTGAGAATGCGGTGTATTTATCTGTTCCCTCGGCTTTAGACCCTGAACGGGGGATATTATACAACGAACGGGGCAGGTTTGCTGCCAAATTATTGCTGACTTATACCCGTTACTAATTCAGGGGATGTAGTTATGGCCAGAATATTGGGCAATAGGCATAATCTATGTACTTTTGTTGCTCAATTATTTTTATCTATTGAGTTGCACCAACTCATTCTATTTTAAACCATAAATTATGTGTGGAATTGTTGCTTATATTGGCTCCAGAGACGCTTATGACATTCTTATCAAAGGATTACAACGCCTAGAATACAGAGGTTATGATAGCGCAGGCATTGCATTATTGCAAGAGAACAATAACTTAAAAGTCTATAAGAAAAAAGGAAAGGTCAAGGATTTGACAGATTTTATAGAGGGCAACAATATTTCTGGAAATGTAGGCATGGGACATACACGTTGGGCAACACATGGCGAGCCCAATGATATTAATGCACACCCACATTTATCGGGCAATGGTCGTCTTTCTATTATTCACAATGGTATCATTGAAAATTATGAAGCCCTAAAAACGGCATTGATTAATGAAGGGCACCGCTTTACTTCTGATACAGATACAGAGATTTTGATACATCTGATTGAGGCGATCCAAGAACGAGATAAAGTAGGTTTGGAGGAAGCTGTTCGCATCGCTTTGACAAAGGTAGTGGGGGCTTATGCTATTGTAGTAATGAGCCAAGAAGAGCCAGATTGTATTGTAGCGGCACGCAAAGGTAGTCCTTTGGTGGTTGGTATTGGAGAAAAGGAATTTTTCTTAGCTTCAGATGCTTCCCCAATTGTAGAATACACCAAAAATGTAGTGTACATCAAGGAGGAAGAAATTGTATCTTTATATAGATCAGGCGAATTGCACCTCAAAACAATTGCCAACGAAACCAAAACACCCTTCATTGAGCAGTTGGATATTGAGATTGAAGCAATCGAAAAAGGTGGCTATGAGCATTATATGCTCAAGGAAATTCACCAACAACCCACCACTATGGCCGATGCCATGCGTGGAAGATTGAGTGTGCAGAAAGGATTGATTACACTAGGAGGGGTGATTGAGTTTGAAAATCGTATCAAGCAAGCGGATCGTTTGATTATTGTAGCTTGTGGCACCTCTTGGATTGCTGGTTTGATTGGAGAATATCTATTTGAAGATTTGGCTCGTATTCCTACTGAGGTAGAATATGGCTCGGAGTTCCGCTATAGAAATCCAATTATTACGAGCAAAGATGTGGTGATTGCTATTTCTCAATCGGGAGAAACTGCCGATACTTTGGCAGCATTGGATTTGGCCACTGAAAAAGAAGCCCTGACGTATGGTATTTGTAATGTGGTTGGCTCTTCTATTGCTCGTGTAACAGATGCTGGTTCGTACATTCATGCAGGGCCAGAAATTGGCGTAGCCTCTACCAAGGCATTTACAGGTCAGGTTACTTTATTAACCCTAATGGCGTTGCAATTGGCCAATAATAGAGGGACTATTTCACAGTCGTACTATTTCCAGTTGCTCAATGAATTGGATACCTTGCCTGCCAAACTAAAAAAAGTAGTAGAGCAGGATAGCAAGATCAAGTATATTGCCCAATTGTGGAAAGATGCCGAAAATGCACTCTATTTGGGTCGAGGCTACAATTTCCCGATTGCACTAGAAGGAGCACTCAAACTCAAAGAAATTTCGTATATTCACGCAGAAGGATACCCTGCTGCTGAAATGAAACATGGCCCTATTGCCTTGATTGATGAAAATATGCCGGTGGTTATTATTGCAACAAGTGGTAGTACCCGCGAAAAAATCATCAGTAATATTCAAGAGGTCAAGGCACGCAAAGGAAAGGTATTGGCCATTATTACAGAAGGGGACGAACAAATTCCAGCTATTGCTGACCATGTTATCGAAATACCCGAAACAGCAGAACCACTAGTTCCCTTACTTTCCGTTATACCATTACAATTACTAGCCTATCATATTGCTGTTTTGAGAGGTTGCAATGTGGATCAGCCACGCAACTTAGCCAAATCTGTTACGGTAGAATAAGAACTAACAAATTATATGAGTGATAATACACTAAACAACGCCAAGAGAATGGCGGATTACAACACCCAAAAAGATCAATTGCTGATTCGTGAATACGGACGCAATACCCAAAACTTAATCAATCACGCCAAGACTATTGAAGATAAAGCAGAGCGGCAGGCTTATGTAGAGGAAATCGTGCGTTTGATTATGACCATGCACCCACATACCAGAAATGTAGATGATTATGAGCTTAAAATCTGGTCACATGTCTTAAAAATGGCAGATTACGATTTGGATGTGGACGAACCTGCAAATTTGCCCGATGCTCGTGCACGCCGCAAACCAGACAAGGTAAGTTACCCTGTTAATACACGCCGTCTGCGCCATTATGGAGCCAATGTACGCACCATGATCGAAAAGGCAAAGCAGATGGAGGACAAAGAACAACAAGAGGCGTATATAGCAGTGATTGGGGCTTACATGAAAATGTCTTACAAAGCTTGGAATAGAGAAAGTGTGCAAGATGAAGTTATTTATGAGGAATTTGCCAAATTATCTAGGGGAGAATTAAAAATACCTGAAGGAACAAATTTAGATTCCCTAATTTCTCCCAAAAAGAAAAAAACAGGCGGCAATAGTGGTTCTAGTACCAATACCTCCACTACTACTATACGCGGCAAACGCCGTAGCAGCAAAAGCTCGTCTAAACCTAAGAAAAAAACAAGCAAACGCAGCTCTAGCTCCAAAAGCCAGCGCAGTAGAAAACGCTAGTAGGGGCGTATAGCATACGCCCCACTAGCGAAGTACAGCATATACCCCTACTACCTTAGATCGCTTTGCAAAGGTCAAGAAATAACAAAAGCTACTTCTAAACTAGAGGTAGCTTTTGTTGTCTTAACGTAGCATTAGAAGTTTTAGAGTCTATTATGAAAAAAGTACTTTCCCCAATAGAACAGCAAATTTTTAAGCAAAAAGCACTGCTTTGGGGACAAAAGCAAGATGAAGTGTGCTGCTGCTTGGATAGCAACCACTACAAAGGTGATCCTTATGGGAATTATGCCTTTGTATTGGCCGTAGGGGCAGCGCATCAACTAGAATTGAGAAAAGCAAAAGGAGCCTTTGAGCAGCTAAGAAACTTTGCCAAGGCGCAACAAGATTGGTTGTTTGGCTATTTGAGTTATGAACTAAAAGACGATGTAGAAGCTTTACGCTCTAATAATTTAGCGACACAAAATTTTCCTTTATTGCATTTCTTTGCACCCCGCTATTTGATTTTGATACATTATAATGGTGTTTTAGAAGTACAATCCAAACATGAACCTGCTGAACAAATCATAGAAGCCATACAAGCACAGAAATATTTGGAACAGCCTTGGAAAGCAGTTCATCTAAGGCCCAGAATGTCTAAAGCAAGGTATCTGGAAACAGTAAAGACCATACAAGAACACATTGCAGCAGGAGATGTGTACGAACTCAATTTTTGTCAAGAATTTTTTGCTGAGAATTGTTTGTTGGACCCCATAACAGCCTATAACCGTCTTAATGCTATTGCTCAGACCCCTTTTGCGGCTTATTATCAGCATCAAAATTATTATGCACTATGTGGAAGCCCCGAACGGTTTTTGTGCAAGCGTGGGCAGCAATTGATTGCCCAACCCATCAAAGGAACTATTCGCCGAGGGCAAGACCCTGTGGAAGATGAAGCATTGAGAGAACAATTGAGACAAAGTGAAAAAGATAGAGCCGAGAATGTAATGATTGTAGATTTGATGCGAAATGACTTGACCAAGGTTTGTACCACAGGCAGCATACAAGTGAAGGAATTGTTTGGAGTGTATAGTTTTGAACGGGTTTCGCAGATGATTTCAACGGTAATAGGCACCTTACAACCAAAACGGCACTGGACCGAAGCCCTAGAGGCTACTTTTCCTATTGGTTCTATGACGGGCGCACCCAAGGTAAGCAGTTTGGAATTGATTGAGCAATACGAAACCGTTGCACGTGGTTTGTATGCTGGAACCATAGGCTATGTTACCCCCACAGGCGATTTTGATTTTAATGTTGTTATTCGCTCGCTTTTGTATGATGCTTCGTCCCAATACCTCTCGTGCCAAGTGGGAGGAGCTATTGTGTTTGACTCTCAAGCTCTTGCCGAATACGAAGAATGCTTGCTCAAGGCACAAACAATTTTGGCAGCACTAGAGGGTACCTTGCAGGAAACATAAGTTGGTCTTGGTTCACTATCCTATTATCCCTCTAGCAATGTACTGATTATTTTTTGTTGTGTTCTACCAATCGTAGAAGAGTAAACCCAGTCATTTTGTTCCAACACCGTAACATATTCTTGAAAAGTACGTCCGATTTTTGAATCAGGATAATTTTCTGTAATGTGCAAATAGGCTTCTTGGTATTCGGCTTTCAACTGTTCCGTAGTCTTGTCAAAGGCAGGATTAGAAGGGCTGCCTTGAAGCAAAATCGTCAATTGTCTGTTCAGGCGTTTTTTGGCATTAGAATACCACATAAAATCAGGATAAGTAGCCACAAAATAATTCCAAGACAAGACCCAACGTGCTAGTTCCTTGGGTGTAATAACCAACTCATTGTGTTGCCACCAAAAATTAGGCACTTCCAGTTGGTATTGGTTCATAAAAGCACGCATAGGCGTAGAGACTTCTCGATAAAAAACACGGTATAAAAAATCAACATCTTCTACAATAACTACCTTATCATTGTCCAAGCCAAAATTAAATCCATTATCAGCCAATTCTTGAGTGAACAAATCACGCTTCATGTAAGCCCGTTTATAGCGTTTGATTTCTGTTTTTAAATGTTGATAATCGCCAAGTGGACGTTGTTGCAAATTGGACAATACCTTGTCGTACAATTTTCTAAATGCAGCATAAGCCGCATCATGGGTGCGTTTGGTGCTGCGATCTACCAAAATAGCCTTGTAACGGGCAATGGCAGTAGAGATACTGCTTGGGCGTTGGGCATCCAATTGCTGCAAAAAATCTTGATAGCTTTGGAGCAAGCGCTGATCAATCACTTGTTTCTCCTCTTCTTCCTTATTCGTGATAAGCAAATTAGATTGTTGTTGATTGGCCGCTTCCAACAAGGCTGCTGTCTCCTTTTGAGTAATTATTTTTTTATTGGTTTTTTCATCCAAGAATTCTACAAAAGCAGCATAAACCCAGCCTTCTTGGCCTTCCTCTGTTAGAATTTTGTACCAATGGCTATTGTACTCTTGTCGGTTGTGGGTAATGGTGGTTGTAAATTGAGTGCTGTCGTGTAAAAACTCTACCAAGCTAGATTCTTGCAAGATTTGCAACACAGCTCCTTCCAAATCAGGGGTCTGACGCATACGAAGACGAGTAGTTTTTGTACGCATAAAACGTCTAGGAGTAGGAGTAATAGCCATACTGTCTGTTGTCGGAACAACTGTTGGTGTTTCGGCTTCTTGACAAGCAGAAAAATTGATTACAAAAGCAAGAAAAATAAAACTGACACAAGAAAAAAAACGCATAGAGTAGTAGTTATATCATGGTATACAAAGGTGTAACACCATCTGTCACAGTAGAGCTGTTTTATCAAAAAAAAATGAATACACAAAGTAGGGCTCTTGTTCAACAAATGGAAAGATTGGCTCCATAAAGCAATAATAAAGTTATCATTAGGTCGTTAAAAGTGTATAGAACGCTTATTTTAGGATTGAAGTGGTCATGCTTGGGTTTGTACTTATGAATACCAATTCATACCATTACCAACAAAGCCAACCAATTCCTAGAAAAAACTAATATACTTGCGAAAATTCCTTGCAAAACTAGGCTGAATGTTGTAACTTGTCATAGTACAAGCATTTCTTGTAGCACCATTTTTTATTCTATTTAATTGATAAGTTATGTCTTTTACTAATCCAATTACTATACAGAAGTTAAGCGTAATAAAGCTGAACATGTACTTGAGAACATTGGCAGCTATTTTAACAAAGAAGTTTGAAGATGGGCAAACCGTTCCTTTCTCGTTGATACTGAACCATGTTTATAATGGATTAGACGAAAGTAGAAGTGCAAAAATACCTTTCTTATTGTTGGGTAATCTCAAAGGTGGAGAAAGTACTTGGAAGAAATTTAGAGAGACAGCACTAGAGGGCGGCAAGAAACAAAAAGACTTCATGTTGGTTGGAGATTGTACGCTCCAAGGCAAGACATTGGTATTCGATGTCAATAAAAGCAAAGGACTGAACAAAATATCGCCCAAGGTAAAAGCACGCCTAGAAAATGTACTCAAAAAAATTGATTCAGAATATGCAATCAGCTTTACGGATGTTGCCGTAGAAGAGGGCGATGCTCCAAATACAGCTACTACAGCAGCAGCAGCAGGAGCCACTGCCACCACAACTGCTGATGATTCGGATAAAGAAATGTCGGCTGCAGCACAAAAAGCAATTGACGATTATAAGAAAGAAGAAACCGAAAAAGCGAACAAACTCAGTGAGTACATCACTAAGTTAACCGCAATGTTTAAGAACGACTTGCAAAAAATTGCCCAAAATGTAGATAACGACCGTGTAACAGGTTCCGATATCAAGGCCATTAAAGAAATTAATGCCATGTATGCGGACACCGTAAACTTCTACAATGATGCCGGCAAGCAAGTAAAAGCCACTTTTGCAGCTGCTTACAAAAAATTAGAAGAGGGCAAACCTCTGCTCATGAAGCTATCTTTGGTGGTTAAAAAACGCAAGAAAAGCTTGGCAGATTTGGCAGCACAGAGTTACTACCAACACAAGGAAGGGCGACAACCTACCCCAGAAGAAACCAATCAAATTCAAGGCTTTCTAAAAGAAACATTAGATAACAACAAAAAAAATCTTCGTGCACCACAAGACAAGGTATTACGTGCCTTCTCTTATGTACTCAAACGTGTAGGTGTCAGTAGATTTCAGGTACTATATGTAGAACAAACTGTTGAAAAAAGCATTATTGCAGCATAGAACTAGCTCAACATAGATTAGATGCAAAAAGCACCTGTTCCAATTTTGGAGCAGGTGCTTCTTTTAGTGATAGTTGCCTAATAAGTGTAGGGTTACACAGAAACTGAAGTTTCTTCCTTGATGACCAATTGGTCACGCCCTGGCCCAACCGAAATAATAGAAAAAGGAACGCCCAAGGCATCTTCCATAGCTTGAACATAGTTCTGAACAGCAGCAGGAAAATCTTCAAATTGGCGCATTTGTGTCAAGTCTGTTTTCCATCCGGGATAACTGGTGTAAACAGGAGTAGGGCAGTTGTTGCACAAATCAAAAGGCAGTTCATTGGTTACCCCTTCGGCAGTTTGGTAGGCCGTAGCAGCGCACAACTCTTCAAACGCATCCAGCACATCTACTTTGGTCATGACCAATTGCGTCACGCCATTAATCATAATCGTGTATTGTAACTGTGGCAAATCTATCCAGCCACAGCGTCTTGGGCGGCCTGTTGTAGCGCCAAATTCTCCACCAGCTTTTCGGATAGCTTCCCCTACTTCGTCATGCAGTTCGGTAGGGAAAGGCCCTCCACCAACACGGGTACAATAAGCTTTGGTAATGCCAATTACTTCTCCAATTTTTTGAGGGGCAATTCCCAGCCCATTACAAACACCAGCAGTAATGGTATTAGACGAAGTTACAAAAGGATAAGTGCCATAATCAATATCCAGCATAGAGCCTTGAGCACCCTCTGCCAATACTTTTTTGCCTGCTTTGAGGGCATTATTAACAAAATAAGCTGAATTGACAAATTGTAGTTGGCGCAAACGCTCAATAGAAGCCATCCAAGTTTTTTCTTCGCTCTCCAAGTCAAAATCAACCGCAGGATAAGCAGTCGCCATACGCAAATGCTGTGCCTTCAATTCTTGGTAACGCACTTCAAAATTATCAGCAAAGATATCGCCTATGCGTAGCCCGTGGCGTGCAATTTTGTCGGTATAAGTAGGCCCAATGCCCTTGAGTGTAGAACCAATTTTGGCGGCTCCTTTGGCAGCCTCCATTACGGCATCCAAAAAACGATGCGAGGGCAAAATCAAATGTGCTTTGCGTGCAATGTATAATCGACTCAAAAACTCTACGCCTGAACTGGATAGTTGGTCGATTTCTCGGCAGAGAATAGTCGGATCAATAACGACCCCATTACCAATAAGATTATCTACATTGGGGCGAAAGATGCCTGATGGAATGGTATGCAAAACATACTTTTTGCCGTCCAAGTAGAGGGTATGCCCTGCATTGGGACCACCCTGAAAACGTGCCACCAAATCATATTGCGCTGCGAGATAATCTACAATTTTACCTTTTCCTTCGTCTCCCCACTGCAATCCTAATAACACATCTACCATAATTGTCTGTTGTTTTAGTCCATGAATTGCTCTAGTGACTGTACTGTATTGGTCAGCCACCTAAAGCCCTATCGCAAAAATACAAAAACAGCCCCACAAACTAGCTATCTATTTGCTCCCTTTCTTGATATTTGTAGGGGGATGGTACAATTGGTGGTTGAGTACTCGGGCACTTAGCAGTGTTTCTTTGCTCTTAGTACGATTTCCTATTGTTATTTTGGGCTTAGAAAAGCTATTGTGATAAATAGACATTATCACGACTCAATTTATAGCGAAAAAAGTATCTTTTGCTCTCACTCATCGTTAAAAATTAGCTCCATAGCGCTGCTATGAATCGAACCGAGCAGTGCGAGCTCATAAAATAATTTTTGCCTTGATTGATACCAAACCGAGGCTTTGCCGAGCTCACGCAAGTAAATCTTTCTTTTTATCTCCTTACAACTCCAGTCGTGATAATGTCTAATTGTTTTGCAAATTTCAAGCTATTTTTTTCTTGTAGTCCTCTGAAAATGTTTAATTAATATGGTATGATAAAAATAAATTCCTTTTGCTTATATTCATGTAGCGTTCTAGGGCTTTGTGAAGTTGTGAATCCCTATTAGCAATCATTCTAATAAATATTTTTAAAACCAATCACTTATTTATGAAAATCCAAAACAGTTTTATGCAGCATCAGACCATGCTGTTTTTTATTCTTATGCTTTGTAGCATACCAATGAGCTGGGGGCAAGCCACCATTACTTCTGCCGCTCCTACAGGAACCTTCCCACACGGCGATTTTGAGGCTCCTAGCCTGACAGCAGGTACTTTTTTGTATTGGAGTACGGCCAATAACAGTACTTTTCTAGCATCGGGCTATAATTTTACTAGTGGCACAGGTATAGCCAGCAATGGTTCTGGTTTTGTTGCCAACAACTCGAATGCACCAGAAGGAACACAAGTGGTTTTTATACAAGGAAGTGGTTCTTCTATTACACGTACCTTAACCATCAATAATCACAATAGAACCTATAGAGTATTGCTAAAGGCAGCCTTGAGAAATTGGGGCAACCAACAAAAGACGATACGGGTATTTATTGATAATACGATGATTGGCGATTTTCCATTAACTTCCACCAATTATGAGGAAAAAGTGAGTGATCCTATTGTATTACCACAAGGCAATCATACGTTGAAGATACAAGGGATTGACCCCGTATCGGGCGATCACACGGCCTTTGTGGATGATGTGCGTTTAGAATTGATGAATAATTGGCATCATACCAGTGGTTTTGAAAGCCCTAGTTTGGCGGCTGGTACGTTTATGTATTGGAGTACGGCCAATAACAGCACCTTGCAAGCTTCTGGTTACACCTTTACAGGTGGCTCGGGCATAGCCAGTAATAATTCTGGTTTTACGGTGGGCAATCCGAATGCTCCAGAAGGTACACAGGTGGTTTTTCTGCAAGCACCCAATACCTTTATCACTCGTACTTTTGATGTGGCGGCTATTCATAATAACAAACAACATCGCATATTGCTAAAGGCGGCCTTGCGAAATATGGGCAATCAACAAAAGCATATTCGTATTCTGATTGATAATATCCTAGTAGACGAATTTCCGCTCAGTTCCACCACTTATGAAGAAAAAGCAAGTTTGCCATTGGTGTTATCACAAGGTACCCACACCTTAAAAATACAAGGGGTTAATCCTGTATCGGGTGATCACACGGCCTTTATTGATGAGGTACGGGTAGAAGTGTTGGACGATTGGAATGATGCTGGTGCATGGCAGGGAGGTGTAGTACCCGGTCCCAATGATCGGGCAATAGTAGCGAGCAATTCGGCTATTGGTATGCGTGACAATGTGACGGTAGGCAGCATTACGGTAAATGGACAATTGGTTGTTCCTCAAAATGGCAATCTCAATCTTACGTGCAACTATTTGCTCACCGACGGGATGAATGGCCTGTTCCAGATTGGTCAAAAACTTGCGCCCTATACCGGCAATGCCACCATTACGCTCAATGCGAATAGAAGCCAAAAGAATAGTACAAATTTGGCAGTGGCTTACAATACGGCTATGCACAGCATGGGAACCAAATTTGTAGGGGCGATGCACATGAGCCGTATCCAATTGCACGGCACTCCCAAAACCAGTTGGACACAGCTCCAAGCCAATGCCAATGCTGGCGCAACCACCATTGATGTAGTGGCTGGTGAGAATTGGAGCGTGGGGGATAAAATCGTTATTGCATCGAGTAGAACCAATTGGCAAGAAGCCGAGGAGCGCACCATCACGGGCATTAGCAATCTTGCAGGAGGCGCAAAACGCCTGACCATTGCCGCCCTCACGTACCCACACAAGGGGGTGACAATCCCTTATGCGGGCAATGGCAAAAACTGGACAGCCGATTTGAGAGCCGAGGTGGGTATGCTAACCCACAACATCAAGATTCAGGGCGATGCGGCCTCTGAAGGGGACAATGGTTTTGGGGCGCATACCATGATTATGATGGGAGCCAAGGCTTATGTTTCTAATACCGAATTGTATATGGTGGGCCAAAAGAGCGAAATGGGGCGTTATCCCTTTCACTGGCATTTGTTGGCCAATGATGGTGCTGGACAGTATATCGAAAATTCTAGTGTACACAAATCCTTTAATAGAGCGATTACCATTCATGGCACGCATCAAACTAGAGTAGAGCGAAATGTATGTTACAATCATATTGGGCATGGTTTGTTTTTGGAGGATGGTGCTGAAGAGGATAATGTTATTAGAGAAAATTTGTTGTTGCATACTATAGCCCCTGTAGCTGGCGAGGAGTTGACTCCTTCAGAAGATGTGAGCCGATTCACGGAAGTACAAAACAGAACCCCAGCTAGTTTTTGGATTACCAACCCCAAGAACACGTTTGAGGGCAATGTAGCAGCAGGCACGCAAGGTACTGGTTATTGGTTTGCGTTTCCGCAAAGCCCAATGGGGCAGTCGGCTTCTGATAGCCGTTTGAATTCTATTAGACCGTATCAAAATCCATTGATTTCCTTCAAGAATAACAAAGGGCATAGTTGTGGAACTGGTTTTGATATTTTTGATCAGTTGACGGCTTCGCACGATATTATACGCAATGCAGGCTGGGCCAATAATGATGTGCATTTGATGGAGGATTGCCAATGGTATGCCAATGGCCTAGCCTTGTACTCTGGAATAGGTGGCGGTGGCCCTAGCGATAATTTAATCTTTAAGAATAATGTTTTTGTAGAGAATAAGTGGGGAATTATGTTTGCCAGTTATTCTATTGTGGATGGGTCGGTGATAGTGGCTCGTTCAGGCGAAAACTTAGTGGCTGCTAATTATACTGTAAATGCTTTCTTGGCTTATGATGGTGCAGGGCAAGTACACAACAGCCATTTTGTAGGGTGGAATGATTCCAAAGCAAGTGTTTTTGGCAATATTGGAGCGGCTACTAAACACCCCAATCATTGGTTTACGGGCAATACTTCTGATGCTGGAATTCCTAGAATATCCTTGCCCAATTATGATATTACCCCTTCGTTTAATGCTGGTGCCAACGATCCCGATCATCCTAGAATGTGGTCATTTGTAATCAGAGATGTGAATGGTGGTATTAGTGGCAAAGCCAACACGTCCATTATTAGCAGCCACCCATTTATGCGTGATGGTAGTGAATATAAAGCAGCGAATTGGACAAATACCTATCGCTCGGATCACAAATTTGTGTTGTCTGTTGCGTATTATCTGGGGCTTTCTGCGGTTAATTTTCCCAATGTTACGGTTACGAGAACAGGCAATGGCGCTAGTGAGGAATCGGTATTTTATATTGGCGATGGTTCCTACAAAGAACACCACCAATTGCCCTTTATAGCCAATCAAGATTTTACCTATACTTATGCTTATGAATCCTTACCAAGTACTAGCCATGCCGGTATGGCTATGGATGATGCAGAAGTGGGCGATTACTACTTGGCTGTGTTTAAGGATTTTGGAACATTAGGCGGCTTAAACATACAATCAAATCAAGGTGCGCTTACCGCACACAGTACTTTGGCGAGTCTCAAAAGTAGTACTTCATCTGGTTATTTAATCCAAAACGGAGATTTGTACATTCGCCCCGTAGCGACAGGTAAGCGGCAGTATTTTGATATTCGTTGGACTTCCTCTACCAATTATCCCAATACAGTACCCGATACAGATGGTGATTATATGCCCGATGGTAAGGAATTGGAAGAGGGAAGAAATCCTTTTCATGCTGAGGATTTAGCGTTTGAGTTTAATACTGCCAATGATTTTGAGGGCTGGACTGCTGGTAATGTGAGTAATTACAATGTTAGTGCTGGTTCTATGAATGGTTCTGGTGCCAACAATGGAGATGCTATGCTCATTAATAATGATTTGGATTTTAATAGTGATGAAGTAACCACCATCAGCATACGTATGAAATCTGATCAAAATAATTTTGGAGTGTCTCTATTTTTTGGAACTAGCAGTACTCCGGGTTTTAGTGCTTCTCGTCAGTTAATCACTGCCTATAATGGCAATGGAGCTTGGCAAACCTTGACCTTTGATGTGGCTGGGCATACAGCTTGGAATGGGGTGATTAAGGATATAAGAATAGATCCTGTCACCCAAGTAGGGCGCACCTTTGAGATGGACTACATCCGTGCCAATGCTGCAGTGCCCAAATCGGGCAATAGGATTACTCCAAATAAAGCAACCAAGGAAAAAGTAGTCAATCTATTCCCCAATCCTGTCCAAGCGGTCTTAACCGTCCAAGGCATTGCCCCCAACGCCAATTTCCAGATTATAGATGTGAATGGGCGTATGGTCAAAGCGGGCCAAATTAATGGCAATACCCTTGATGTACAGCAATTGTCCAAGGGAAATTATTGGATGATTATAGAAGAAGAAAGTTATCCATTTGTGAAGCAGTAGGCTAATCTTGGATAGTAAAAAGGATAGGCAATCTCTTGTAGGTTGCCTATTTTTTTGTTGGGGCCAAAAGAGGAGGCCATTAACAAAAGCGTATAGTCAGGTGTTTTTATTGTTGAAATTTATATTCCAAAATATTTTTTTGTTTTAGGAGCCGTTTTTTTCTAAATAAATATATTAAATTCTCTTGTTGGTCTGTATTATTTGATGTTTCTTTGCGCTGCACCAAAAAAGCAAATTCATTCAATTAAAATATTTTCATGAGACATTTATTGGTTTTATTACTGGTATGCCTTTGGGGCAACCTTTGGGCAACAACGGGCAGATACCGTTGTATTTTGCGTGACAATCCTGCTACTACCATGACGATTGGTTGGCATCAAATAGACGGTACTACTGCACAGGTTTATTATGATGTAGTTGATCGTGGTACGAATTCCTCTGCTTATGCTTTTTCTAAAGGACACAGTCGCAGTGTCAGTCGTAAAGGGATGAACAATGTATTTGTGAGATTGACGGGTTTACAACCCAATACTGTCTATTATTTTATTATCAAAGACAACAATAGTACGAGTGCTCGTTATTCTTTTCGTACATCACCCAATGTATCTACAGAGCGTTTATCTTTTATTGCAGGGGGAGATTCGCGCAACAATAGAACGCCTCGCAAAAATGCCAATCGAATTGTAGCAAAGACAAGATGTAATGCAGTCTTGTTTGGTGGGGATATGACCAATGGCGATACAGATTCGGAATGGAGAGAATGGTTTGATGATTGGCAATTGACCATTGCGCCTGATGGACGTATGACCCCTATTGTTGCAACAAGAGGCAACCACGAAGGGTCTAATGGTGTAATTTATGACTTGTTTGATACACCTCATAGCAATGTTTATTATGCCTTGACTTTTGGGGGGGATTTATTCCGTGCTTATACCCTCAATACCCTGCACTCTGTTAGTGGCTCCCAAAAAACTTGGTTAGAAAGTGACTTGCAGGCCAATCAAAATGTGCGCTGGAAGTCCGCTCAATATCACCATCCCATGCGTCCACACGTTTCTAGCAAGAGTGAGCGCAATGATTTGGTGACGTACTGGGCACCATTGTTTGAAAATTATGGGGTAGATTTTGCAGTAGAGTGTGATGCACATACGGTTAAGACGACTTACCCCATTCGTCGATCCAGTTCCTCTGGTAGTGATGAGGGATTTATTAGAGATGATGCCAATGGGGTGGTATACATGGGCGAAGGCTGTTGGGGTGCTCCATTGAGATCCAATAATGATGGAAAAACGTGGTCACGCCACACAGGGTCTTTTAATCAAGTTAAATGGATTTTTATAGATCAGAATGGTATTGAAGCTAGAACGATCAAAGTAGACAATGCAACTTCTGTAGGTACCTTATCAGATGCCAACCGTTTTACTATACCCTCTGGTATGGATGTTTGGGTGCCTACTCCTGGAGAGGATGTAGTGTACATTGGCAACGGTACAGGAGGAAGTGGGTCTGTTACGATTACTTCTAATGTTACACAGAGCAGCGATGATGCTGAGGAATATACCAATGGTAATGTGAGTTTGAGTAGTAGTGATTTGGAAATGGTTGATGATTTAGGACTCAATCAAAATAACCAAGTAGTTGGTTTGCGTTTTTCCTCGGTGAATGTACCTGCTGGTGCTACTATTACCAATGCTTACATTCAATTTACTTGTGATGAAACTAGTAGCACAACGACCAATGTGGAAATAAGAGTAGAGGATGTTGCTAATGCTTCTACTTTTTCGAGTAGTTCTAATAATATTACCAATCGCAATGAATGGTCTAGCTCTATTCAATGGGCCAATATACCTGTATGGAATCAGAGCGGAGAAGCAGGTTCTGCCCAACGAACGCCCAACTTAGCCAGTTTGGTTGAACATGTAGTTGGTAAATCAAGTTGGCAACAAGGCAATGCCATTGCTTTTATTATTCGTGGAACAGGCCAACGTATTGCAGAATCGTATGATGGATCAGCTCCAGCACAATTGGTTATTAGTTATCAAAACAGTAGTAATTGTACTGCAAAGATTATTGATGCTTGCGAAAGTACGAATGGTTGGGTTAGTTCCAATAGCCTCACCCGTAGCGGAACTAGACAAGAAGGTTCATATAGCGTCAAGTCTATTGGTTCAGGAACAGTTGATTTTAAGAAAGTTTTTTCTAATATAGACGGTAGCAATCACAATGTACTGGAATTCTGGTATTATGTTTCAGATGTGTCTCAATTCCAATCTTCAAATCAAGTAGAGCTGGGTAGTGCTGGTGGGGCAGACCAAAATGAATACAACTGGAATCTTGCTACAGGAGTACTTAGTAATGGATGGAATAAAATTCAACTACCATTCAGTACTGCTGGTATTACAGGGGGAACACCTGACCTGAGCCAGTTAAACTGGTTTAGACTATACCGTTTCAAAAATGGTAGTGTTACCTCTAGGGTAGATGGTATCAAACTAATTTGCGATCCATCCAAAAGTAATGGAATTGTAGTTTCTCACAACAAAGAGCGCAAAGAACCTAGTGTAACAGTTGTACCTATAGATAATTTTGAAGTATACCCAAATCCAGCACGAGGCGCATTCAAAATCTTCTTAAATGATGCAGAGGAACATCCTGTAGTAATTCAGGTGCGTGATTTGCAAGGTCGTGTGGTTCTACAAGGAAGCAGTAATCAAGCCGTCAAGGAGTTTGATATTTCTCGTCTGACAAGTGGGGTGTATTTTGTGACAGTTTCTAATGAGTATGGTGCCAAAACCAAACGTCTTGTTGTACAATAAGAACAAGCTGTTTACTTAAATCTATATGGGCAGCGCTGCTGAGTTCGAGTAATAGTATTCTGAACTTAGTAGTGCTGCCCATAGTATTTATAGGATAAACAAAACCGCTACTCGCGCGACCAATACCACAGCAACAAAGGAAGCCCACCGTGTACCAATCTGAGCAGTGTTTGGTAGCCCCACTGGTGCAGTGAATTCAAGGGAAATTCCAAGTAAAAATTGCAC
This sequence comes from uncultured Aureispira sp., assembly GCA_964445645.1. GTDB lineage: Bacteria > Bacteroidota > Bacteroidia > Chitinophagales > Saprospiraceae > Aureispira. The sequence goes on from CAYULH010000001.1 coordinate 135,709, forward strand.
CAAACTCTAGCTAGAGCCGTCATAAATCCCCAGAGTATACAATACCAAATAGCTATGGGAAAGGTGGGGCGAAAAAACAACAGTGCTGCTGCTGCAAAATCCAATATGCCCATCACTTTTAGGAACAATTGTGCGGATTCATCGGTAGGAAAGTAAAAGGTATCCATACACCATTGTATCCAAATCCCTGGTTGTGGATAATAGCCTATAGCATATAGTCCATGACAAATAAAGGTGGTGGCAATCACTAGTTTGAGTACTAAGCGAAATCTAGGAGTGTTCATGCCATTCAAAACCACATACACCAAAACAAGGGGCGCACTAATTTGACTGGCATATTCAAACAATTGTCCAGCCGCCTTAAATTTCTCTTTCCAGTACAGCAGGGCTAGGCAAATCAAGCTCACTGCTCCTATATAAAAGATATATCGGAGCCATGCACGTTTCTCTTGAAACAACAAAACCAAAGCCGCACAGCCTACCCAAAACACTCCTATGCTCCAACCAATAGTATTAATTATACTATCTGTATTCATACTTTTATTGGTCACATAATTCTGCCAAGTATCGCCTGTCAACCAAGTGACAACCCCCTTTAGGAGTGCTTCATCCCATAAAAAGGTACGCAGAGGCAAATCAAAAAAGATGCCTTGATAGGCTCGCCCCAAAAAGAGGCAAATGACCAATATTTTTAAACCTAGAATCTCTCTCTGATAAACAGGTCGGTTGAGTGTGTTGTGCATAATGGAGGTGAATTGATGAGGGCGCAAAACTACAAAAAACTAAAATAAAGAAGAAATACAGTATAAAATTAATTGAAAAACAATTATATAATTGCAAATTGTTTAAAATGAGTTGGTTATGTTTTGTGAGATGGGTTTGTAGAGCAGATAAAAGGATAGGTTATCTCTTGTGTGGGCTATTGGAGTGGGAGAGGGATAGAGACAGGAGGGATAACTACACAAAGAGAATGGTGTTTGTGCAAATATAACAAACAGTTAGAAACTTGATGGTGGGGCAAGATAAAGACATCTATAATCAATTCCCCTACACAGGCTGCAAATCCTCTACCGCTTCCTCTACGCTACTATAAACATTAAACATATTGTTGAGGCGTGTGACTAGCAATATCTTTTTGATGTTATCAGAAAGATTGGCAATGGCCACTTCGCCCCCTGCATTGCGGGCGCGGGTGAGGATAGAAATTAAGAAAGTAAGACCAGAGCTGTTCATGTAGTCCATTTCACTTAGATCTACCAAATAAACGGTAGAGCCTGCTTGAATTTTTTCTTCAACCTCTTTGATAATTGCGTTGTTGTCCATTGGGTTGAGTAAATCATCAACTTGCAGGACTTCTACATTGTTTGTGGTGGAAAAGGAATAAGCCATTTGTTCTGTTTGTCTGTCTTGTAATAAAGCAATTGCTTGGGGATATTATTCAACTAAACACCAATTGATTGATTAACGTGCCCTATTTTCTACCTAATTTTTCTCTGGCCTCTTTGCTGTAGCCATAAAAGGTGAGGGAATGGTGTGTGATTTCAAAGCCTAAAATATCGGAAACCATTTGTTTGATTTGTTGAATTCTAGGATCACAAAATTCAAATACTTCTCCTGTTTCTATACAAACAGCATGATCGTGTTGCTTAGAGCCATACGATTTTTCGTATTGAGCTAGGTTTTTGCCAAATTGGTGTTTGCGTACCAAATCACAGGAAACCAATAATTCTAAGGTATTGTAAACAGTAGCACGACTCACCCGATAGTTTTGCGTCTTCATGTGAATGTAGAGTGCCTCTGCATCAAAGTGGTCGTCGCGTTTGTAAATTTCTTCCAAGATGGCAAAACGTTCTGGTGTTTTGCGTAAGCCATTCTTTTCCAAGTATTGTGAAAAGATTTTGACCACTTCTTTGACAATTTTTGTTTCTTTTTGATTGCTAGCCATGATTGTTTGTTTATTATCTCCCAAAAGTACCACAATAATACCAAGATGCAAGAACGACATTCATTACTGCCAAAACAGGAGTAATTATTACAATAATAGGAATTACTGTTCAAATGAAAGCATACTCATCGGACTATGTTACTTGAAGTGTGTGGGCAAAACTACACCAGTACGACAAAATGGCATCTAATTTAATGTCTATTGTGTTCTGGCTACGGTATTTACTTGTTTCAAACGTTTTAAGGCTTTGATTAATTCATCGAGTTGGGCTTTATTTTTGACTACAACGGTGACCTTGCCCTCAAAATGTCCCTCTTGGCCATTCATGGCGAAACCACGCATATTGATTTTGTGCTGTTGGGTGATAATATTAGAAATATTTTGAACAACGCCCATATCATCCATCCCTGTAATCAATAGTTCTGCAATAAAGGAGGTATTGGAAGTATCTACCCATTCTGCTTTTTTGATTCTGTAGCCATAGGTGGCTTGTAGATATTCGGCATTGGCACAAGTGGTTCGATGAACCTTGATGCCGTGTTTGGAGGTGACATAAGCAAAAATATCATCTCCAAATACAGGATTACAACAAGTGGCTAGGGTGTGGGGGTAGGTAGTGGCATCTACGCCATCAATCAAGAGTTTGGGCGTACCTTTTATTTTGCTTCGGGTACGCAGCGGCACTTTGGATTTGATTTGGTTGTTGGCATCTTTGCTTTCTTCGGCACGTTCGGGAAACAGAACACCATTTTCTACACGTAGCAAGCGAATATCATTGAGGTTGTATTGTTCTGCATAAATAGCCGAGTACAAATCTAGGCGATTGGAGGCACCATAGTATTTGACCAAGGCATCTGTATTGTCTTCTAGGTGTTCGGTTAGTTTTAAGGATTTGAGCTTTCGATCCAAGATTTCTTTGCCTAACGAACCCCATTGTAGTTTTTCCTCACGCAGTGCTTGACGGATTTTGGAGCGGGCTTTTCCTGTTTGGACAATTTTGAGCCAATGTTCGGTTGGTTTTTGGGTAGAACTGGTAATAACGTACAATTGATCGCCATTTTTTAGTTCGTAACTCAAAGGAACAATGCGTTGGGCAACCTTGACAGACTTGCAGTGATAGCCTACCTCGGAGTGAATATCAAAAGCAAAGTCTAGGGCTGTAGCTCCCTTGGGAAAAAAGCGCATATCGCCATTTGGCGTAAACACATACACCTCCTCGGCAAACAAGCTCGACTTGAAATCATTGAGAAAATCAATGGCATCATTATCGGGATTTTCTAGCATTTCTCGTGCTTTGGTCAACCAATTCTCAAAGGTGTTTTCTTGTTGTTTGATGCCTTTGTAACGCCAGTGGGCTGCAAAACCACGCTCGGCTACTTCGTCCATGCGTTCTGTTCGGATTTGCACTTCTACAAATCGGCCTTGTGGCCCCATTACAGTGGTATGCAGCGAGGCATAACCATTGGATTTGGAGGTAGAGAGCCAATCTTTGAGACGTTCTATAACAGGGGTATAATAATCGGTAATAATAGAATAAACAGCCCAGCAGACCGACTTTTCAGATTGGGCGGCACCATCTCGCTTTTGTAAGGCTTCTTTTTCTTGTTCACTAAGCGGAACATCTACAATAATTCTAATGGCAAACAAGTCATAAATCTCTTCAAAATCTACTTGCTTTTTCTTGAGTTTCTTGCTGATAGAAGAAACGGACTTGGCACGGCCAAATATTCTAAATTTATATTGAGGAATTTGTTCTTGAATAGCCTGTCGAATAGGATCCAAGAATTGTTTGATGTATGCTTCTCGTTCAGCTTCTGTATCTTGTAGCTTCTGAACAATAAAACTGTAGTGATCGGGCTCCACAATTTTGAGACACAAATCCTCCATTTCGCTTTTGATATTATAAAAACCAAGACGATGGGCTAGTGGCGCATAAATAAAAGTGGTTTCAGAAGCGATCTTGAGTTGCTTGTGTTGTGGCATAGAACCCAATGTACGCATATTGTGCAAGCGATCGGCTATTTTAATCAATACTACTCGAACATCTTTGGAGATGGTCAGCAATATTTTTTTAAAGTTCTCGGCCTGAGGGCTTTCTATGTCTTGGTTGCTCACATTGGCAATGCTGCTAAATTTGGTCAATCCATCTACAATTCGGGCAATACTCTTACCAAACTCGCGCTCCAAGTCGTCTAATGATACGGGCGTGTCCTCCACAACATCATGGAGTAGGGCAGCAATAATCGAAGTAACTCCCAAACCCAGTTCTTGCCCACAAATTCGGGCTACCTCAATAGGATGAAAAATATATAGTTCGCCAGATTTTCTGCGCTGTTGGGAGTGGGCCAAACGTGATAGGCGATAGGCTCTGTCTAGACGATGCTGTTGCTCGTCACTAATGGGCGTTCTAATAGACTCACACATTCTATGATAAGCCGCCAATACTTGTTGGTCTTCTTTGGGGGTAACCTCCTCCTCATAAGGAAAGGTGATATTAAAAGTTGTTTCCATGCTGCTATTATCATTAAGTTCTAAAACACAACCCTTTGGTTATTACAAAGCGAATAAGAAAGTTAAATCTATTCTTAATATTCTCCAAATTTTGCGCCTTGTTTTACACTACTAATCACATGAAAACTATAATAAATCACAGTAAAATAAGAAGAGGCTGTCTACACAAGTAATAGGTGCTTATGTATGACAGGAAAATACCACTAATTATAAGGTGTATGAGTCTAGTGATGTGTGATTAAATAATTAGAAATAGTGTTTATTTTGATGTTGTGACTTTTTTTTATAAGGCACAACATGTTTTTTTGGTGAAAAAAAAAATTACAGGATATATGTGGTTGGCTATTATACTTAGATTTTACTGTTCTAGGGACTGAAACAAATCGCTTGGATGTAATTTTGCCCTTCAAAAAAAACTAAAAATGGACAATTAAATATGGTACAAAAGCAATTAAATCAAGCTTTAGGCTCTCTTAGAGTTGTTGTTAAACATGCTTTTTTTTGGGGGGGGACGACTTAAAATTATAAAACAAAAAATCTACTTAAAATCAGTTAAAACTAGAGAGCGTTTTATAAGAATTGCCGTCGGTTTGAACAACCTCAGAATTTTTTATCAAAAATCTTTAGGTGTAAATTCGGGATAATTGTTATAAATTTTGTACCTTTTATAACAATTTCAAAAAAACATTTTAGCTTTAAAGAGCTTGGATGTGGCTACAAGGCGTTTTTAGAAGACGTAATAATGCTATAAATAAGCCCATCTGTGACATGGTCTATGACTGTAAAAAAAAATAACACCGTAGACGCACCAAGGCCAAAGAACATAAACCTTTTTTGATTATGGATTGATATTATAACCTTCGTTATAACCTCCATTCTGTAAAGAAATTTTAATTTAATATATTAAAATTTACAAATAATAAAACGACACTAACTAACAGCCTAAAAATATCCATTAGAGAAATAATCGCCCCAGAATAATTATCCATTAAAGCAACAAACACTAATAATGATTATCTATTAAATATAATGAACATGAAAGATAATGTTGTTACACTAAATACTTTATCTGGTATTATTCATCAGGAATTAAAAATCAATTGGCTTTTTGTAAAAGGCGATTTATCGGCTATTGTTTTACCGGGTATTCTATTGACACTAAAAGCCTTATCAACTGGCTATTTTACACCGTTAGAATGGCTGCAAACAAGTATTTTAAGTGCAGTATACTTCTGGATTTTATTATCCTGTTTTTGTATTTCTAATCAATTGGTTGGTATTGAAGAAGACAGAGCTAACAAACCAGAACGCCCTATTGCAGCAGGTCTATTATCCCCCAAAGAGGCAACTTTCAGACTGTTGGCTTACACACTAAGTTGTTTATTTTTAGGCGCTTCACTTGGTATTATTGGGTTCACCACTACCTTTCTCATTGCTACTTATTTGCACAACCAACTTCACTGGGGACATCACTGGATCACTAAAAATGTATTGACAGCTACAGGTATTCTCTGTACAGTAGGTGCTGGCTGGCAGCTTGCCATGCCTTTAAATGCCCAAATTTGGCTTTGGTTATTGGTTATTTTCGGCATGTGGGCATTGCTTGGCTCTATTCAGGATTTGAGAGACTTAAAAGGGGATGCTGCTATTGGTAGAAAAACACTGCCTGTTGCATTAGGTGACTCCAATGCACGAATTTATTTAAGTACAGGTTTTTTACTATTGCCAGTTGTACTGCATACAGTAGTAATAGCATCAGCTCCTTCTGTATGGGCAATGGTTATCTGGGATATTATATTTCTTGGAATAAGCCTAATGATTGCTGTACGCACATTTAAATTAAGAACTCCAAAAGCTGATAACAAGACTTATAAACTATTCACACTGCTATTTTGCCTAATGATTGTTAGTACGTTTTTTTTGATTTGAAATTATAATCTAAGTTACGTTATACCGTAGACCGTATTGCGAATGGAGTTGTATAAGGATAAAAAGATGCTTTTTTCGTTACAAAATTATTCGCAATACTGTCTAATAATACCCTTCATTTTCTCAAGTAGAAGTAGGTCTATTTTTAGACAACTTCACTATCTTGCTGTTGACAGATTCATTGTTTAGTGTTGACAAAAAAGAGAAGAGGTTTATGAAACAACAAACCAAAAAACGACTAGGAATTACTGCCCTGATACTGACCCCTTTACTAATTTTTGGTTTTTGGCCCTTGGGCAATCCACGCTACAAGATTGTTTTTGATGCCAATAAAATTGAGTATAGAACTAATTTTTTGGAGCAAGCACAGCCCCACCAAGACAGCACTCCACTGCCCAATATTGTAGTAATACTGGCCGATGATTTGGGCTTGATGGATGTGTCTTTGTATGGGGGCAAAAATGTAAATACCAAGCATATTGATGCTATTGGGCAGCAGGGCGTAACTTTTCAGGAAGGCTACATTAGTTCGCCTATATGTGCGCCTTCTCGTGCTGGATTGATGACAGGGCGTTACCAACAGCGTTTTGGTTTTGAAATTAATATCCACGAACGTTACCCCAATAATAGAATAGAGTATTTTGTTTATGCCAATCTGCTTAATACAGGCGATTGGAAAGTTGCCCAGCATGAGGATTGGGCCATTCCCACCTTTGAGGATATGCAAAAACAGGGCTTGCCGCCCACAGAGTTTACCCTAGCCGAATTGCTCAAAACCAAGGGCTACCAAACCGCTGCTATTGGCAAATGGCATCTCGGCTACAACGAAACCGCCATTCCTATCAAACGTGGATTTGATTACCATTATGGCTTTTATGAAGCCTTTAGCTTATACGCTCCCGAAGATAAGGACGATATTATCAATCAAAAACTAAGCGATTTTTCTGACCCCCACATCTGGGGCAAGGGCAGAACGGGCAATTGTGCCATTCGCAAGAATGACAAAATAGTACAAGAAGATACGTACCTCACCACCAAAATTGCCGAGGAAACCAACCAGTGGATTAAGGAACACCAACACAATCCTTTTTTTGTGTACGTTCCTTTCTCGGCTCCCCATACCCCTTTTCAGGCCACCAAGGAATATTATGATAAATACGCTCATATAGAGTCGCCCGAAAAACGCATCTATTATGCAATGATTCACGCCCTAGATGATGCTGTGGGTTCGATTATGAACAACCTAAAGGAATTGGAATTGGAGGAAAATACCTTGGTGATTTTTTTGAGTGATAATGGCGGAGCTACCTACACCGGTGCAGCCGACAACAGCCCGTTCAAAGGGGGCAAGTTTACCAATTTTGAGGGCGGTATTCGTGTGCCTTTTATGATGCAATGGAAGGGCAAATTGCCAGCCGGCATGAGCTATGATAAGCCCGTGAGTGCCTTGGATATTTTTGCCACCACCACCAACTTGGCCCAACTCCAATTGCCTGATGATCGCGCCTTTGATGGGGTGAATTTGTGGCCCTATCTCTTGGATTCGAGCTATCAGAATCAGACTCCCCACCCAGCTCTATATTGGCGTTCGGAATACCATAAAGCTATCCGCAAAGATGATTGGAAACTCATTCAGGATGATCTTGCCAAGCAAACGGTACTCTATAATATGCGTACTGATAAGGAGGAACAGCACAATGTAGCGGCCGATAATCCGGCCTTGGTAAAGGAGCTACAAGCCGATTTTAAGGAATGGGAAAAGCAACTGATTAATACCAATTGGCCTAGGGTGATGGATTATGAAATTCATGCTGGAGAGGCGGTTTATTATTTTCCGCTGTAGGGGGGAGAGGAGTGTGAAGTCCTACTACAGGGTTAGTTTTTAAAAATCCCGAAGGGCAATATTATTTAGATTGATTTTTCCAGATGCCATGTACCCAAAAAACTAGGCCAGTAGTAAAACAAAGAAAATTGATTCTTTACATTTATTATTCTACCATCCAGGAAATATATTATCAATGATTCAGCATTATCGTGATTCTGAGGAACTAGAAAAAGCGGTAGAAAGTTTTAAAAGTTTTATGGAGTTGTCATCCTTTGATTTGGAATTAAATTGATGATTATATTTTGTTTTGTAGAATTTAAGTTTTGTAGAAGGTTGATTATCAGTTTTTAAATTTAATTATTTACACAGTTAGTCAAGAGAAATTTAGCTTTGTTGATTCCACTCCTTAAACTCAATTGTCCAAGTATTTTAAAAATTGATAGCCTTATTTGAATAAGCTTAGAAAAGTCGTTAAATTTGGTGCGAGTAAACATTATTACCGTAACATTCAATTAGTATATAATGAATCTGCATGAATATCAAGCCAAGGAATTGTTGGCAAGCTATGGTGTCCCTGTTCAACGTGGGGTATTGGTCGAAGATATTAACAATATCGACGCTGCTTTTGAGGAATTAAAAGAAAAAACAGGCACCCAATGGGCGGTTGTAAAAGCTCAAATCCACGCTGGTGGCCGTGGTAAAGGTGGTGGAGTTAAATTGGCCAAAAACCAAGACGAGTTAAGAGAACATGCAGGCAATATTTTGGGCATGATGCTCAAAACTCCTCAAACCCCCGGTGGAATGGACGGCGAAGGAAAGCTGGTACGCAAAATCTTAATTACAGAAGATGTATACTATCCAGATGCAGATGGTAACATGGATGTAAATGAGCTGTACTATTCTATCCTAATGGACAGAGAGCGCAAGTGCAATGTAATTGTGTATTCTACAGAAGGTGGAATGGACATTGAGAAAGTAGCCGAAGAAACGCCGCACTTGGTTCACAAGGAATATGTACACCCACACTTGGGATTGCAAGCGTACCAAACACGCAATATCGCCAACAATCTAGGATTGACTGGTGCTGCTTTCAAAGCAATGACTAAGTTTGTAAGCACAACTTACAAAGCCTTTTTGGGGGCGGATGCTTCTCTATTGGAAATCAATCCTTGTCTAAAAACTTCTGATAATAAAATTGTAGCGGCCGACTCTAAAGTTTCTTTGGATGACAATGCCTTGTTCCGTCACCCTGATTTGGCAGCGCTGCGCGATGTACACGAGGAAGATCCTGCCGAGGTAGAAGCCAAAGAACATGGCCTAAGTTTCATCAAACTAGATGGAAACGTGGGTTGTATGGTCAACGGTGCTGGTTTGGCAATGTCTACTATGGACATTATCAAATTGCACGGTGGGGAACCTGCCAACTTCTTGGACGTAGGAGGTACGGCTGATGCTGCTCGTGTAGAAACGGCCTTTAGAATCATCTTGAGAGATGAGAACGTAAAAGCTATCTTGATTAATATCTTTGGTGGTATTGTACGTTGTGACCGTGTTGCCCAAGGGGTAGTAGATGCCTACAAAAACATGGACGATATTAGTGTACCTATTATTGTACGTTTGCAAGGAACCAATGCCGATTTGGCCAAGAAATTGATTGATGAGTCTGGATTGGCTGTACAATCTGCTATTACACTACAAGAAGCGGCGGACAAAGTATCTGCTGCTATTGCTTAAGTGTAGTATTTACTATATTTTAGGGCTTGTTGTACTTGCGGGCGTATGCAATACGCCCATACAGTACAACAAGCCCTATATTTTTGTGTTATAATGGTCTTTAGTTTGACCAACTATCCAAAGAAGTAAACCCTTGTTCTTGCTCTTTTTCTGTCAATAATACAGGACTAGAAGTAATGCCCATTATATTTTCGGTCATATCCAATTCCTTGGCGTAGTGCTTGAGTTTGATGATAAAAATCCATGAATCAATAGCTGCATCCTTTCCCCGTTGTTGGCAATCTATTGCTACAGCCTCCCATTGTTGACTATCTAACAAATCCTTTCCAACTTGTTCTAATAACAATAGTGTTCTAGTGCTATCGTTTAGTTTTTTATAACAAAACAAGGTGTATTTTTCCCACAAATCCATATAAGCTCCCTGCTGCTGTTGGAGTACAAAAGCCTCCTCATAATAGCGTTCTGCCAAGGACAAGGCGATGGTATCAGAAAGAGAGGCTGGGGGGTAATGATCCAATAAATAAGCCACCCGTTCTAGGAAATCAGCATCTTGGGCAGTGTGGGGCAATGCTCTTTGGTAATATTGCCATGCAATTTCTCGATAATGTAGCTGTTGCTCATCAGAGAGCCTTGTGGCGGCTTTTTGGAGATGCACTACAATAAACCAGCCCCAATCCTTGGAGGTCACTAGCCAGTCGGCTTGTTGTTCCAAGTAAGGCGTATAGGCCAATTGCTGGGCCATAAAATCCAATTCGGGCAAGCCAATATTGGGTTCTTGCTGTTCATTTTGATGGGGGGTGGAAAGGAACAACAAGCCTGGGCTACCCAGCCAAAACAAAGGATGTGCTGGACTGTCAAAATTTGGCTCTAGTTGTTCTAACCAATGACCCACCAACTTATGAGCATCCTCACTTGCTCCATTTTTGGTAACAAAGCTTATAATTGGTGCTCGGTACTCATACAAAATAGGCCCATCCTTTCTGCGGCTATCAAAAAAGTAAAAAACCTCTAAGGGAGCCTTCAAGGCAGCTCGCCATTTGGGGTAGCTTTCTAATAAGTTTAGTGCTATTTGTATGTTGTGGTGGTTGGGACTGAGCAGTAGGTCAGTCAAGGCTGTTTTTTGGTGATCGGATAATATTTCCATAGAATCGTATTGGCGGTAAGTAGGTGGTCAAAAATTACACTTGAATAGGATGATGCTGGCTCAACCAGTCTTTAAAGGCACTTACTTTGTCAAAATGAATGGTCAGTTCTTCTGGCAATTGAAGTACTTGTATAGGAGGCCCTACTTGCTCAACCTGCTCCAAGAGTTGTTTTAATAAATGCTGGTGCGTTTCCCAAAATACTCTTTTGTCGCCAAAATAATCTTCTCCATATAGTGAAACTTGCGCTCCATTGGCTAAGGTGATTTGATGACGGATATGGAACATATTGGTATAAATAAGTGGCGGAAACAATGAATAGGGTACAAATTACGGCAAATAACGCACAAAAACAATTGCTTTATTAAAATACACTCCCTAAAGGCATTTTCAAACAACTTCTTTGCTAAAAAAGAAAAAATAAGAAATCCACAAAGGGTGATTATCCTCAATAAACCTTATTTTATAGACATCCAACTTTTTTACAACACTGAAGCGGTTCATTATGCTAAGAATCTATTGTTTTATACTCCTAACTGTACTCTCTATACAGGGGATTTATGCCCAACAATGTGCGACTACTCAGAAGGAGCAACAAGCACTTCGTGACCCTACTATTGCACAAAAACGAGCACAAGTACGCACTCAAATATTGGCGCAAGCCCAACAAAGAACGGTTTCCAATACCATTTATACCATTCCAGTGGTGGTGCATGTATTGTACAATGGTGCCAACCAAAATATATCCAGACAGCGCATTGATGAGCAAATCCAAATCCTCAACGAAGATTTTAGGCGACAAAATGCAGATGCTTCCTTGACTCCAAGCGATTTTTTGTCGGTGGCTGCCGATGCACAAATTGAGTTTTGCTTGGCTACACGTGATCCCAATGGACAAGCCACTACTGGCATTACTCGGCGTGCGGTTACGGTTAGTAATATTGGCAATGGAAGCGATTATTACAGCAGTGCTAGAGGCGGACAAGATGCTTGGGATGCCAGTCGCTATCTCAATATTTGGGTGTGTGAAATTGGAGGGGGAACCTTGGGGTTTACCTATAGACCCGGTACGGCTCCAGTTGGTGCAGATGGGGTAGTGATTGATTATAATAATTTTGGACAAACAGGCGCAACAGCACCCTATAATCAAGGCAGAACCACTACCCACGAAGTCGGTCATTGGCTAGATTTGGAGCATGTTTGGGGATCGGGTGGTTGCGGGCAAGATGATGGCATTAGTGATACGCCCGAGCAAGATCAGGAAAGCAATGGTTGTCCTACGCATCCTAGAACGTCTTGTGGAAGTGCCGATATGTTTATGAATTACATGGATTATACAGATGATGCTTGTATGAATATGTTTACGCAGGGGCAGAGCAATCGGATGCGTGCAACTATTCAGAGTGTGCGCCCCAATTTGCTGGTGGGCCAACGATGTGTTATTGTTAATAATGATGCAGGTGTCGAAATTACTTTTCCAAATGGTTTGGTATGCAGTGATAGTTTGCAGGCGCAGGTGTTGTTGTACAATTATGGTGCTAATCCATTGCAATCAACAGAGCTGTATTATCAATTGGACAATGGTGGGGTGGGCAATTTGAGTTGGACAGGCAATTTAAGCACAACCCAAAATACGCCTATTGTGTTGCCTACTTTGGCATTGGGCAGTAGCCCCAGCCACCAGCTCAAGGTATGGACCGAACAACCCAACCAGCAGAATGATCCTGCTCCTATCAATGACACGAGTGCGGTCAACTTTTTGGCCATACAGACACAAGCCTTGCCCTTAAATGAAGGCTTTCAGCAGCCGTCATTGCCTGCCGGCTGGCAGATCAATAATCCTGATGCTACGATTACTTGGGCGCAAAATACGCAAGTAGGGCAATCGAGTAGTGCTTCTTTTTTTGTAGATAATTGGGATTATCAAGGTCAATTGGGCGCTGTCGATTATTTGGTAATGCCTGCTGTGGGCTTGCCCAATAACACCATTCCTGTATTGCAGTTTGATGTGGCTTATGCCTTGTTTACGCCCTCGGGCTATGGCGATACCTTGCGGGTACAAGCCTCTAATGATTGTGGTACGACTTGGGCAACGGTGTACGAAAAGGGCGGTTCTGTATTGTCTACAATTACAGGTACTAGCTCGGTAGAGTTTGTTCCACAAGCAAGCGAATGGCGCAGAGAAACAGTGGGCCTAAATGCTTATCAGGGAGAAAAATCGTTGCAATTGCGTTTTGAGCATATCAGCGAGGCCGAGAATAATTTGTATATTGATAATATCAACATCAGTGTACTGAATAATATCACTAATCCAACAAAGTCCTCTTTTGACATGCGTGTGTTTCCCAATCCTAGTCGTGGACAAGTACAATTGGCGTTGACACTTCCCTCAATGGGCGAGGTTATTACTTGGAGATTGTACAATACAGTAGGGCAGCAATTATTACAACAACAAGAACAAGCAGCACAAACGGCTATTTATCAATTGTCATTGGAGCAATTGCCCAAAGGCATATATTTCTTGGAAGTACAATGGGAAGGCCAACGTCAAGTACAACAAATTGTATTGCAATAAGCAATAAAAGAGCAGGTCTAAAATCTTTGGAGCTGCTCCAATCCTTCTAGGGCAGGCGTGTAATTGGGGCTAATCTCTAGGATTTCTTGATAGGTTTCAATCGCCTTGTTATAATTTTCGGTTTGGGCATACAGCTTGGCCAATTTTATTAATAAAAAAATATTCATAGGCTGCATTTCCAAGGCCAATTTGTAGTAATGAATGGCTTGTTGATGGTTTTCAATACTAGTAGATAACTTTAGCAGGGCTTCTAGCGGGGCTGCAAAATATTTATTTTCGTCTAAAGCCTGTTCAAAATGTTGTTGAGCTGCATCAAAATTACCCCATCCTTTCCAGTTAATCATTCCTAGCAGATAATAGATTTGATCGGCTTCTACCCAAATTCCTTTGTCTCTTAGGGCGAGTGCCTGCTTTAGTGCCTGTTGGGCATGTAGCCACTGTTTTTCTTGGATTTCTAATTGCGCCAAGGCTATCCAAGCTGCCCCATAGTCGGGATGCTCCTGAAGACACCAATGCCAAGTGGCACGAGCCGCATCAATCTGGTTCAGATCTTTGGTATAATAATCGGCCAAGCGGCGAAGAATATGTTTTTCAGGTTGTATGGCATAAGCCTTTTTGTAATACTCTACAATAGTGTTTTGTAGTTGGACACCCGATAAATCGGAAGGTGGACACTTGCGAAGCAACCCAGCATAATTATAATACAAATAACTATCTTGAGGTAGATGGGCTAATACCAGATTATAAAAGGCATAAGCTGCACCTTCAAATTCAGGAGCAGCACTAATAAAGTTGGCAGCATCTACATAGAACAACGCCTTTTTGTTATCACTCAACAAATAAGGGCGATACAAGGGTTCTTTTTTTAAGAATTGTTGGATGGTTGAATAATGCTCAGGTTTTAGGGTCAATTCGCCAATAAGATGATGAAAAGCATGAAGCGATAACTGTGGCCAAACATCTGTAGCTTGTTGTTTTAATAACTGAACCACTGCCTCATTGACCTCCTTTTGTTGTTGGTACAAGAGCGCAATTTCCAAAGGAATAAGCAATTGTTGTACTCCTTGTGGGTGGTGGTGTAGCAAACTGATTGCTAATAGCACATTTTGGTCATTGGGACTGGCCAAAAGAGCGTGAATATTTTCTATTTCTCGGGGAGATAGCATCGTTATTCTTCTTCCATTTGATCACTCAATGGTTCACCCCATACCTCTGCCTCTTCCTCTTCGTCTGTATCTTCAGCAGCAGGCCAATACAGCGAAAGCTCTATACCAATTCCCAGCTTTCCAGCTAATTGTAAGAGTTTGGCCGGCAAAAAATTGGTTTGTACAAATTTGTTGCTGTTTAAGTTACACTCATAAGGCAAATCAAAATGCCAATCTTCGAGTTCATAATGCTCTTGCAAAATACTCAAATAAGGGCTATAAACCTCCAAAAAGGAAATCATATCTACTACTTGTCCTTCTACATCGTGCCAATCTCGATCGCTCACTTCGCACGAAAAACCATAATCATTTACAGGGGTTTTGTCAACACTAATTTTTAGAATATCCCCTTTCTCATGCTGCTGATAAACAGGTAAATCGGGATGCTGCTCTAGAAATTTCTTAAAAGAGTGGTCTTTGCTACTAACGTGAAAAATACACATAGGGATGGTATAACTAAATTACATTTAATGGTTTTGTCAATGTTAACACAACCAAAAGGACAAGGACAATGTTGTGTGATTCTAACATTTTATGGTCATTTTATTTTATTCGAAACCACAAAACAGCCTGTAAGATAGTTATTCTTATCTACTTAAGCAATGCTATAGCCAGTCAAAAGTCATCCTATAGGCTCAAAAATGACTTTTGAGCCTATAGAATGACTTGTTGTTTAGCAACAACCCGATTTGGGATCACAAGCATTGCCCACAATCAAATCAGCCAAATTAACTTTGGGCTTTTGGCTGGGAATATTACAGGCATCTTTGGCTAAACAAGTGGTATGGGTCGAAACCAATAGAAAATTTTTGCCATCAAAATCCAAGGCAAATTTAGCAATGGTATTGGGACCTTGGTATTCTACTTCTATTTCCTCGTTGCCCAGTCCCAGTGTTTTTTCGGATAACTCAATGATGTGTAGCAATTTTTCGGGATGCAAGCGGTGGTCATAATCTTGTGCATTCCACAATTGGAAACTAATTTTTTCTTCTTGACGTACTGTGCCTCCACAGTCGATAAAATGCTTGCTTACTTTGCCCACTTCTGTCACGTGAAAATGACGGGGTACTAAATCCCCATCAGGCAATTGAAAGGCAATTTCTGAAAGCGACTTTAAGGCGGTTTTTACATCTGATAAGTTCATGAATGGTAGTTATAATAATGAAGTATAGATTTTTTAACATAATACTTAGTGGATTTTTTACTTTTTTTACACTCGCAAAGCGATCTGACTTAGTTTGTACAGTGTACAGACTAATCAGTAAGATAAAAAATCCACGAAGTAAGGTTAACAACAAGAATTCTTAAAAGCCTGATTGATAAAACCGCCCAACAGTTGCTGTACTTGCTGCCAAGCCGTAGGATCCAAGCAGTAGCAAACACTAGTACCGGCAATAGTGCCTTGAATGAGTCCTGCCTCTTTGAGTGCCTTGAGATGTTGCGAAATCGTGGCTTGTGCCAAACCAATTTCCTGTACCAAATCCCCACACACACATTGTTGCTGCTGCAAAAGGTATTGCACAATAGCAATGCGAGCAGGGTGGCCCAATACCTTGGCATAAGCCGCCAATACATTTTGCTCTGTTGTAAACAACTCGGATTTAATCAAGCCCATAATTTTCTTTGTTTGATTGTTATATTGCAATATTACGATTAAGGACTTAAAAAAACAAGTTCCTGTAGAGGAACTTGCTGTTCTTAACATTTTTATAGCAGCTTAAACATCTGTATCTTCAATCAGAGTTTTGAGTTCTGCTTCACTTTCTAGTTGGTCAATAGTAGTAACCAATTCAAAATCTACGGTGGGTTTTTCTTGCCCTTTGAGGGATTCAAAATCTAGGGCTTGGTAAGCCTTGCTGCTGTATACCGCTACTTTTTTGTCGGGCAAAATACTGATAAATTTAGCTTTATTATCAGGTAGTAAAACCACATTAGCCCACATATTTTTGGGATATTTGATAACGGTTTTGCCATCTTCGGGCAAGCAAATCACCCAATCCAAATCCTCCATATCCTTGGCTTTAAAATCGGCTACTATCTCAATTTTATTTTCTTCCTTAAACAAGCGATCATAATTATAAATACCAAAGCCCGCAATCTCAAAGGAACGCAATACAGCCGCTTGCTGCTCTCTACGCAAGCGCAATTTTTCCAACTCTTCTCTGTATTTTTCCTCTTTGCTAGAAATATCTTTAAGAACGGTTGCTATATTGTTTTTCCAGCGTTCGGGCGTGTAATCAAACAAGTACTTCAAGGGCACCAAAATTTGAATTTTACCCACAAACTCTTTTCCGTCCAGTTTGGCTGTTAGCTCATAAGTTTTGCCTTGGAGCAGCTTTACACTCATAGCACATTTTTTGTAACGTGCCCAACTAGGGAAGCGTCTGCCCACATTTTTCCAGATGAGCATATCGGCAGGGTAGTGGCTGGTTTCGTATTTGATATACTGATAAAGACTGCTTTTGTAGGCATCAATATTATAGGCTTTGAATTTGCGGCGCACCTTGGAGTTGGCTCTATTGGCGGCACTCAAGGGGTTGCTATCAAAACTAACATCGAGCACCCCATCATAATTGAACACAAAATAAGGCGAACTAGCACTGCCCATTTTTTTGGTAATGCTTTTTATTTCTTGGTCTAATACCGCTCGTTGAGGATTGGGAGTCGATTTTACATGGTCTACAAATTGCCAACCTGTTGCTTCATTGAGTGCAAAGAAATTATAATCCTCCCCCTCTGCAAAAGAGGCCAAATCAACCTGAATACCACGGCCTTCCTTGATGGCTAATGCTGCTCCATTTTGCTCGCCTGCAATGTCAAACATGCCTGCTGTCTGAAAGTGTTGTTCCTGCCCATTGCTATTATAATTCATAGGAATACCCGACAATACCACACTAGCAGCATCGTGGTACTCTCTGTATTTGATAACAGCTTCTCCCGTGACCGTGGCCCCTGTGGCATCTACCAAGGAGTTGGCACGAATCGTAATTTGGGTGCCAGATGCTATACTCAAGGTAGTATCTTTTTCGGTATTGATGCTAAATTGTTGGTAAGCTGGAGCCAATTCGGGAATAGGAGGGGCAACTAAACCTACAGATGCTTTGGGGGGGGGAGTGGCTGTATTGCAAGCCGTCATTAGTAAAACAAAACCCAGCATAAGGCTTGTCAATCGTGTTAATGCACTCATAGTATATAGTTTTTATGGTAAAAAGGTCTTTATTTTAATGCGCTACAAGAGTATCCAATGATAGGGCAGTAGTGCTTGTTGTTGGTAATAATCGACAGCTATATTGGCATAGGCATGTTGCCCCTCTTGTGGGTATTTGGCACCATAGGGAAAAAAGTGTTGCTGGCTCCGCCTCTGAAGCGTGGGCCAATCTTGCTGAAATCCACTATTATAGGCTGTTGCCAAAAGGGTTATTTTTTGGGCAGCCGTTGGTGTTACCAGACCAAACCCTGTGCGTGCTTGCATACAAACCACAAAAGCACACAAGTATTGTACTTGCCCTTGTATGGTACACAACCTATCTAGTCGGGCTTGGCGTTTTTCCATGGGCGTGTGATTGGCTTGTGGCAAGAGCTGGGAGAAGGCAGTTTGCCCTTCGGGCCAGTCTTGTAGGCATTGCTCTATGGTTTCTGCAAAGGAGGGCTTCATCTGAAAAGCACCAATCGAAAAATCTGCCCAAGCAGCCCCACCCTCTACATAAGCCAGTGCTAATGCTTCTGTTTCTAGTAAGTTTTGCCATTCGTTATACCGTATTAATTCAGGAAAAATAATAGCACTAAGCTCTTTTGCTTCCAGACCATGATAAGCAGCTTGCACTTGCAGCATGGATTGATGCTCTTGCACCCAATTTTGTGCTTTTTGGTAGCTATCGCCATAGTGAGCAGCATAATTGACAGCAGTGGTCGGCAACAAAAAAGAGAGGAGATAAACGAGCATAACAAAAAAGGATTAGTGCGTTATTTTTGTAGTATCTCTTTAACGCAATACAATGGAATTACATTGTATAAAAACCTTATTATGAGGCAAAAAACAGCATAAATTATGCTAAAAAAATGAAAAAAAAAGATCCATTATGCTGTCGATTGGACGACAGCATAATGCATGGTTTTTGAAAAGATACAGGTTTTTGTGAGAAAAAAAATTGATTTTTTTTGAACTGGGTTCAAATGCCCCGAAATCTATGCTGGGCGGCACTACTTTGGGGGGGCAAGTTGCCTCTTTTTTATAAATAAAAACAACACGCTTAATAAAGCTAGTCCTGCACCTACCCACCCCCATTGCCAAAGAGGGTTCGTCCCTTGCAAATTAACGGGTCGATTATCACCCAAAATAATAAAAGGCGACCAAAAGGCAGGGTGGGTCATATCCTCGTCCATTTGCTGAATAAATTTCAGCTTGGCTTTAGCAAAGGCTTCATCCTTGTTCATTCCATTGGCCAAATGCCGATAGAACAACTGCATAATTGTGGTCGTTGAAACATCATCTACCTCCCAAAGCGAAACCACTAGGGCCGGGGTTCCCGCATACATAAAGGAACGGGCCAAGGATAGCACGCCCTCTCCTTGCTCAAATTTGCCATAACCTGTTTTGCAAGCAGATAACACCACCAAATCATTATGGAGTTGTAAGTTGGAGATTTCATGTGCTTCCAGAAAATTGTTTTCTGTATTACTATCATCTTCTGTAAATGCCAAGCAAGAAAGGAGTGGGTAATGGTTGTTGACAACACCATGTAGAGCCAAGTGCAAAATTGTATAATTGGCTGCTTTTTCTTTGAATAGGGTTTCTGTTGCCTCTTTTCCAACGAAAAAATCACTGTTACTAAATTGTGCCTGCAAGGCTTTAATCTCTTTGTAGGCTCCCGGTAATGCCTTAAGTTCTTTACGCATTTCAATATTGGAGGGAGAACGATAAGATGAACTGGAATCCTTGGGATTGTAACTAGCTGCAAAACCTAAAATTTTGCCATTATTGGCAAGATTCTTATAACGCTTATTTTCCAACAATAAAGAGGCCGAGTAAGAATAACGAATGGTGTAGTCCTTGAGCAGATAATCCAAATTTTTGTAACCCAACTGCTCTTTGGGCAGGCTAGATAATAAAGGTTCAAAAGGTATATGGCCCAAATCATTATCAGGAATAACAATAAGCTCCTTGATACTAACCAACTGTTCTTTGATAGGAGCAATTAGGGTTTGGTACAGTTCAAAGGCAGTTTGTGTGTACAAGGTATAAGCCTTGTGTTTATTATTAGTGATAAATTCGTAATTGCTCAGACTTTTTCTAAAATGTTTGATTGCTTTTATTAAAGCCTCTTTTTGAATGGGTAATTTTTGGAGGTGAGCAGTAGTGGGCGTAATTACAATTACATACACAGCCGAATCATACACACAATATTCCAAGAGTGCCGATTGGGGCTGGAGCAACTCCTGTTGAATAATGGCTGTAGTAAGAATTTTTTGTTCATTCTTCAAGGCATTGTACTTGGGGTAGTTATTTTGTAGCAGTTGGCGCAGCTTATCCTCTTGCAGTTGCACCTCAATTAACGCTTGGTTGGCAGCTTTTAGCCCTTCTGCATCTTCATTGGTGGTGCTCTGAATGATTTTTTTCTTGGTCAAAGCCTTTTTTTTCTTGAGTGCTCGTTCACGCTGCTTGAGACTGTCTGGAATACCCCCAAAATTGATGG
>CAYULH010000002.1:0-46910 GCA_964445645.1 uncultured Aureispira sp.
GAAAAAATTTCTCATTTTTTATTGTACGGTTACTTTTTTGCACCTACTTAAGTAGAAAAGCACTTTGTTTTAGACTAAAATAGTGCCAAGCTACTATTGTATTTTTAGTAGAAATTTGATTACATTAGCTCAAATAAATATACAGGGCTGTTTCTAAAACGCCTACAAAAGTAGGAGAGTCCCCACTAATTGGATATATGCAATACGAGCCTAAACTAAAATAGTTTTGCATTGTGGTATCCAGATAAACTACCCCTGATTTCATAATCTAACAGAAATCACCCAAAGAGGTGTCCATCAGTTTGTTTTGGCTTCGTTATTATAAGAGCTATCTAATCAAACTGTTAAACTAATCTAAGAACTATAGAATGTTATGAAGTATTCCGTTGATAAGAAAGATGATTATGCTGTGCTTACTTTGGAAGAGGAAAATTTAAATTCTCTAAAAGCACCTGATTTAAAAGCTGAACTGATTGTATTGCACAATGCTGGAATCAAAAATTTGATTATGGATTTATCCAATACCAAATTTGTGGATTCTTCTGGTTTGAGTGCCATTTTGACAGGCAATCGCCTGTGGGTAGACTCTGGAAATGCCTTTGTTCTGACAGGATTGGTACATCCGAGTGTAAAAATGTTGATTACTATTTCTCGCTTAGATAGTGTACTAATGATCAAAGACAGCTTGAGCGAAGCCGTGAAACATGTTATGATGACTGCGTTTAAGAATGAGCTGGAAGGAGAAGGTGAAATAGAAGAAGAGGAATAGTATTGGTGTGTTACACACAAACAGCTTTCGATAATTAGAGAACAGAATCATTAAATCTCTTTTTATTTTACTTTGTTACGGTGTATTGAATTGTTGAATTGCAGACAGTTTTATAAAACTTACAAAGTATTATTTTTATTATGGATAAAAAAGCATTGGCCAAGTCTTCTCCAAAGAAGATTAGACAGCCAATGCTTTTTTGTTGGTTAATAACCACCTTTTTATGAGTTTTAAAATCACTATTCTGGGGTGTAGTGCTGCTACACCTGCGTATGGTCGGCATTTGTCGGCTCAATTTGTAGAGTTAGAAGATGAAGTATTGTTGATTGATTGTGGCGAGTCAACTCAATTTCAACTGATGCGTTATAAATTGCGTTTTCACAAGATTAATCGAATTTTTATTAGCCACTTACATGGGGATCATTATTTTGGATTAGTTGGGTTATTGATGACATTTGGACTCAATGATAGAAAAGACCCCTTGCATATTTATAGTCCTCCCGGATTAGAAGCCTTGTTAGAACGTCAATTGGCCGATGCCTTGCGTTATGAGGTTCATTTTCATGAATCAGACCCTAGTCAATCGCAAGTATTGTATGAGAGTAAAACATTGCGTGTACGTAGTATTCCATTGGTACACCGAGTGCCTTGTCATGGGTTTATAGTAGAAGAGCAAGAGAAACTAGCCAATATGCGTAAGGATAAAATAGCAGAATATGCTATTCCTTATCAGGCGATTAATGCCATCAAAAAAGGCGGTGATTATACAACAATTGATGGGCATATTATAGCACATGAAGAATTGACCATTCCTGCGGCGCTTCCCTTGCGTTTTGCTTACTGCTCTGATACGCGTTACGAACCCAGCTTGCAACCGTATATTCAAGGGGTAGATTTGTTGTATCACGAGGCGACATTTTTGCAAGAGGCATTGGCGCAAGCCGAAAAAACACAGCACACCACTGCACAAGAAGCCGCTCAACTAGCTGCTGCTGCACAAGTCAAACAATTGGTTTTGGGGCATTTTTCTGCTCGTTACTCCAATTTGCAGGTATTGTTGGAGGAGGCGCAGCAATTTTTTGAGCCGACACAAATAGCAGAGGAGGGAAAGACCTTGGTGTTGAAACCTTGATGTAGAGTAGTAATTGTTAAAATTAATTATTTTTTGAAAGGAATGGTTACTTTACTATTCTAAATCCATAAAAGAAAAGAAATAGGATAAATCAAAACTGCTCAAAAATTGTAGCAACTTGAAATACAAAGTACTTGTATCTTCCAATATATACAATGGTACATTTGTAAACAAATTTCAACTAAATCTCGAAACAGAGAACTAGTATTACAACAATCCGCTAATTTGTTTTATTTTTGTTTCCAAATACATACCTCAGAAATACCTTAACAGAGAACATCAAAAACGCCTTGAAGCGTTTTTTGTGCGCTTTGGTTTGGAATGTTTTGATTATCAGCTTATTAAAGGGAATTTTTGTTCGTTGTTGCTTTGAACCCTAAACAAAATAGGATTGATGAGTAAAGTAACAACTGGAAATTACAAAATTATATGAGAAGGATATTTACACGCTCACCGTGGTATACGGCAATCATCTTGATGTTAAGTCTTGGTGCTGGTGAACAACTTTTTGGGCAAACTGCCAATCAACAGCTTGTTACAACAGAATGCTACACTGGCCCTACGAGGTCAGTTGGTCGAACACCCGGAACCTTAATTACAGGGGTTACTTTTCAGCAAGGTGGTGGCCCTGGACAAATTCCTGTGGGACACGTTATTGCCGATGTTATTGTAGAAATAGAGTGGTCTAAAACGGACGATGGCTCTTGTACGCCAAGCTCTGGCGTTGCGGGCAACTTGCAGGATGTTGGTTTTACCTTGTTTAACAACACCTTAGGTGCTCGTTTTTTGGCTGCTTCTAATGCTACAGGAGGAAGTGCCTTGCCACCAACTACTAGTACTTTTTTGGGGACATTTCCGGGCAATAGTTCGGGGGTTGTACGTGATACCATCTATTTTAGAGATGGTTTTAATAGAGCCTATCCTTATGCCCCCACCTCAGGAGATACGATTGCACCCAACAATGATCCCTTGAGTGCTTATAGAGGTACGAACCCTATAGGTAATTGGCAAATTGGACTAATCAATGATGCTATTACGCCTCAGTTGTGTGTACATTCTTATTGTATTACGTTAGTAACCTGTCCACCTGCTGCGCTTTCAGCGTCTTGTCAGGCTTTTCCTGAAGTACAATTGGATCCTACAGCAGGTTTACACACTTTTACATTTGCGGATCTTGATAGTTTGAGTGATGTTTCTTGTTTGGTTAATAACATTACATTTTCACCACGTACCGTCAATTGTAGTAATGTTGGAACACCAGTACCTGTTACAATGACTATTCAAGATAACTTGGGGAATGTATCTAGCTGTGTGAGTACGGTGACTGTTCGCGATACTACACCGCCTACTATTCCCTATTGCTCACAGCCTGCAGGAACTGTCTTTGCAACCCTATATTTGAATAGCAACGGACTAGATACCTTCTTTGCTAGTGCTGTTCCTATGAACGATAATTGTGGCCCTATTATCAAAGAAGTTCGAAATTTGCCTATTTCTAGTCCTTGGAGAAGTTCCATTGAGTTCAATTGTGTGCGTGGCTTACAACAGTTTTGGGTTCGAGGTAGAGATGCTGCGGGCAATGTAGATTCCTGTTTGGTTCGTGTAGAAATCCTCGATACCATTCCACCGACAGCCGTTTGTGGACAAGACACCCTATATGTAGGCAATGGAGCACAAGTACTTTCGCCTATTAATATTGATGCAGGTAGTAATGATTTTTGTTCCAACTTTCCCATTACAGGACGTTGGATAAACACCGTAAATGCACCCAACCCTAACTACTCTTGTGCCGATGTAGGACAATTTAATGTTTCTCTCATCGTCAGTGATGCTTCGGGGAATTTGGATACTTGTAATAATGCATTAGTAACGGTATTAGATACGACAGCTCCAACAGCTATTTGTCAGAGTGGGGATGTTTTTCTCAATAATGTAGGTACAGCTACCTTAACCGTAGCTCAAGTAGATGCTGGGTCGTTTGACAGTTGTGGTATTGTGAGTTCTACCATCAATGGAGCTGCTGCCATCAACTACAATTGTACGGATGTAGGCACTACCCAGAACGTGGTATTGAGGGTAGAAGATCCTAGCGGCAATGTGAATACTTGTACCGCAGTTATTAATGTGTTGGACACCTTTCCTCCTACGGCTATTTGTCGAAATGCAACCATTTATGTAAATGGTACTGGTGTGGCAACCTTAGCTGCAAGTAGTTTGAATAATAACAGCACAGACGCTTGTTCTGGCACCAATCTAACCTTTACCATCAATGGTAGCCCTACTGTAAATTTTGATTGTAGTGATATTGCCAACAATCCTAATGCTGTTACTCTAACGGTAACAGATACCAATAATAATAGTAGTACTTGTACGGCTAACGTGACCGTTTTGGACACCATCGATCCTGTTGTTACCTGTACTACACCAACGGTTTATTTGGATGATAATGGTTTGGTGAATGTAACAACAAGTGAACTAATAGCAAATTCTAATGACAATTGTTCGGTTGCAGATAGCTCTATCAATGTGTTAGGTATTACATCTGTTAACTTCAATTGTAGTGCTATTTTTACGCCTCAACCAGCACAATTAATTGTACGAGATTTGTCAGGTAACACCGCTTCTTGTGCTACCACTATTAATGTAGTCGATACCGTAACCCCAAAGGCGTTTTGTAATTTTAGTTATACCGCTACACTTGACGGAAATGGTAATGCTGTGGTTACGCCGCTAAATCTTGATTCTGCAAGTACAGACAATTGCGGTATTGTTCGTTATTTGATTAATAACCAACCTAGCCAAACCTATACTTGTAATGATATTGGAACCTTATCGGCTGTATTGACGGTAGCAGACTCTTCTGGTAATCAAGCAACCTGTCGTACCAATATTACAGTAGTAGATAATACACCACCAACAGCCTCCTGCCAAATTAGCAATGCTTATTTATCGGCTTCGGGTTCGGTTGCTATTACCCCTAGCAATGTATTGGCATTTCCTGCTACAAGCGACAACTGTTCAAATATTATTACCAATTTTGCCAATGGAGGTAGTACTATAATATATAATTGTGATAGTATCGGTCAACGCACTGTAGATGTAGTCGTGACAGATGGTTCTAATAACACGGCAACTTGTCGTACTACTGTAACGGTTATTGATACCTTTGCCCCCACGGCCAACTGCCGTCCTGTACCTTATACCGTGCAGTTAGATGCTTCTGGTAATGGTTTTGTAGTACCAGCAAATGTGAATAACAATAGTAATGATATTTGCGGACTAGACACGTTGTTGGTAAATGGAGTCGATAGCTTCTTTTACGATTGTACCAATATTGGTAATACAGCAGTTACCCTTTCTGTTATTGATGAGTCAGGCAATCAGTCTACTTGTGTAGCCAATGTAATTGTAGCAGATAATATACCACCAGTAGCCGTGTGTAGAGATACAACGTTCTTTCTTGGTGCATCAGGGGTAGTGACAGTATTCCCTACCGCAATAGATAATGCAAGTACCGATAATTGTAGCTTCACCAGACGAATTAACAACTTACCTTCAGTAACTTATAATTGTAGTCAAGTAGGTACCAATACGGCTCAATTGCTGATTACAGATGGCAATGGTAATACCGATCAATGTTCGGCTCAAGTTACAATCATTGATACTATTAGTCCAGTAGCCAATTGTGTGGCTCCCAACTCTATTACTGTATTTTTAGATAGCACTTGTTTTGGTTCCATTCCAGCGACTTCGCTCAATAACAACAGCCAAGACAACTGTAGCAGTTCACTTACGTTTAGAGTGAACGGATTGCCCAACGCAACCTTTACAGCAGCAAATTTATCTACCAATCCCAATCAAGTTACCTTAGAGGTTTGTGATGGTTCTAATAACTGCTCTACTTGTAATACAACAGTAGTAGTTGCGGATAACATTCCTCCAACTATGGTTTGTCGTCCAGACACGGTACAATTGGATGGTAATGGTAATGCTGTAGTTATTCCTAATAATGTAAATGGTGGTAGTAGAGATAATTGTAGTACACCTTCTTATACCATCAATGGAGCAGCTGCAATTAATTTTGATTGTACCAATTTAGGTTCCAATACAGTAACATTAGTAGGAACCGATCAAAGCGGTAACAGTGATTCTTGTGTTACAACTGTTTTTGTGGAGGATATAACGGCTCCAAACGCCTCTTGTAATGGTACTGTTACTGTTGTATTAGATCCATTTACAAGTGTAGGAACACTGACAATTGCACAAGTAGATAACTCTAGTGTTGATAATTGTCAAATTACAAGTTATGCTTTGTCCAGAACAAGTTTTAATTGTAATGATATTCCAAACAATCCACATACTGTTACAATGGTCGTGACCGACCAAAGTGGCAACACGGATTCTTGTACTACTTTGGTTACGGTAGAGGATAACGTAAACCCAACAGCCGTTTGTAGAACCACACCCCTTAACCTATCCCTAGTAGGTTCAACTGTTTCTACAACAGTAGCTGCAATAGATAATGGTAGTTTTGATAATTGTGCCATTGCTACTTATACTCTAAGCCAAACAACTTTTAACTGTTCAGATATTGGTAACAATACCGTTACACTAACAATAACAGATTCTAGTGGTAATGCTGCCTCTTGTAATGCTACTGTAGTGGTCAATGACGTAACGGATCCTACTCCATTCTGCTCCAACCCAACCGTACAGTTGGATGCTAATGGTAATGTTGGTGTATCTGCTGATGATCTTAGTATTGGTAGTTTTGATAACTGTTTGATAGATACCGTGCTAGTGAATGGCCAAGATTCTGTTTTCTTTACCTGTGCAGACTTAGGAACGAATACCGTGACTGTATTTATGGCTGATCCTAGTAGTAATTCTGCTTCTTGTCCTTCTACTATTACCGTTGTTGATAATATCGATCCAGCCGCTAATTGTGTTACGACTCCTATTCCAGTACAATTGGATCCCAATGGAGTAGGAACGATTACTGTTGCTCAGGTAGATAACGGAAGTTTAGATAATTGTACAATTGTAAATAGAACACTGAATAGAAGCTCATTCAACTGTGCAGATGTAGGTAATAACACTACTGTAACGCTAACTGTAACCGATCAAAGTGGTAACAGCGGTAGTTGTAATGCTACGGTAATGGTTATGGATACCGTACGCCCCAATATGGCTTGTCAGTCAGTCACTGTAAATGTGCATTTAGCACCAGGGGGAACGGCTCCTATAACAGCTAGTCTGTTTGATGCAGGTACCAATGATTCTTGTGGTATTGCCAACTTGAGTTTTAGAGGCGCACCCAACTTTGTTACTTGTGCCGACATTGGTACACGCCCAGTAACTTTAATTGCTACAGATGTAAATGGTAATATAGATTCTTGTTCTACTACTTTGACGGTATTAGATACCGTAGCTCCAGTTATAGTTTGTGATACAATCACTGTAAACTTAGACAACCAAGGGGTTGCAACCGTAGATTCCAGCACAGCAGGTTTGTATACCGTTAGTGATGCTTGTGGAGTGGTTTCAGTTACGCTCAATGGTGCTAGTAGTGTTACCTACACTTGTGCAGATACAGGATTTAATACCATCAACTTGGTTGCTACTGATAATAGTAACAATGGTGCAAGTTGTGTCGCTGCTGTTATTATTCAAGATGTAACACCACCAGTAGTGACTTGTGGCAACAGCATACAATTCTTAGATAATACAGGTACACTGCCTATTGATCCTGCTTGGATTACGGCAGGTATTGTGGAGGCTTGTGGGGTAGATACTATATTTACAACACCCAATGTATTTGATTGTACCAACGTAGGAGCATTTAATCCTGTAACGCTAACGGTTATAGATAATAGTGGCAACCAGAGTAGCTGTAGTGGTAATATTGAGGTGAGAGATACCGTGCCACCAACTATGGTATGTAGAGATACTACTGTTTGTTTGAATGGTGGGTTTGTAAATGTTACCCCCGCGGATATAGATGGTGGTACATTTGATGCTTGTGGCCTATCTGCTATCCAAACCATCAATGGTTCTAATAATGCAATTTTTACCTGTGCAGATATAGGGGTTCAAACCGTGGTGTTACAACGCCAAGATGTGAATGGCAACATTAATACTTGTCAGGCTAATGTTACCATACAAGACTGTACGCCTCCATCCGCTATTTGTAGAGGTGCTTTCACCGCCCAAGTAGGTGCCAATGGTTTTGCAGTGGTGCAAGCAATAGCACTAGACTTTGGTAGTAATGACGATTGTGGTATAGATTCTACAAGCTTTAGAGTTAATGGCAGAGATAGCATCTTATATAGTTGCAACTCTATCAACACGCCTGATACAGTGCTATTCACAGTAGCCGATTTTGCAGGCAATTTAGATTCTTGTACCGTAATCATTACAATCGTAGACCAAACACCTCCAGTTGCACGTTGTGGAGGGCCTGTCAATGCAGTATTATCTGCCAATACAGGTGAGTTTGTAGTGCCAGCAATCAATTTAAATAATACAAACAATAGTAGTTCTGATAACTGTTCTATTACCAGCTACTTAATCAATGGGCAAGCTAGAGATACCTTTGATTGTTCTATGGTAGGCCCTAATATTGCCGTACTAACAGTAACTGACCAGAGTGGCAACAGTGATACTTGTCAGGCAATAGTGAATGTGAGTGATATTACTTCACCTACACTCAACTGTCGCTTTACGACCAACCTAACACTAGACGCAAATGGTCAAGCATTATTACCTGTTGCAGATATTGTAATTTCTGCCAATGATAATTGTGGTATCAGTACCATTTTGAGCAATGGCCAAGATACCGTCACCTTCACTTGTGATAGTATTGGTAGCAATGCTATTGTAGTAGAAGTAACAGACTCTAGTGGAAACACAGCAAGATGTAACGCCATTGTAAATGTTCAAGATAATATCAGTCCTACTGCTATTTGTCCTACACAACCCGTACCTGTTTATCTAAATGGTGCAGGAAGTATTTGGGTAAGAGCACAGCAAATTGATAGTGCTAGTTTTGATAATTGTTCTATTACCAATTACTTAATCAACGGAACAGATTCTGTTATTTATAATTGTAACCAAATCGGACAATTCCCAACGGCTACACTTACTGTATTTGATGCAAGTGGTAATAATGATTTATGCCAAGTTACTATTGATGTGATTGATACTATTCCACCAGTAGCACGTTGTAGAAGCATTGTTGTCAACTTGGACCCCACAGGTCAAGTCTTTGTTGCAGCAAATAGAATTGATAGTTTTAGTTTTGATAACTGTACCAACATTAGCTTATTAATCAATGGAGCTGTTAGCGATACTTTTGATTGTTCTAATGTAGGATCGCCAGTTAGTGCTACACTTAGCGTAACCGATCAATACAACAATACTAGCTTGTGTGCCACTACTATTACAGTAGTAGATGTTACACCTCCATCAATACAGTGTCCTCCTGCACCTCTTGATTTCTATTTGGGGAACAATGGTACGGTTACAGTAACGCCCCAACAAGTAGCCAATGCCTTTGATACTTGTGCTATTGCTTCTTGGACTATCAATGGATTTCCTAGTGTAACCTTTGATTGCTCAAGCGTAGGAACAGGGCAATTGGTAACCATTAGAGTGGCAGACCAGAGTGGTAATGCAGTGCAATGTAATGCTATTTTGAATATCCGAGATACGATTGCACCAACACCGGGCTGTAATAACATTACAGTTGCTTTGGATTCTATGGGAACTGCTGTAGTTTGTGGGGCAGACTTGATGAGCTTTAATACGGATAACTGTGCTATTGTAGATACCTTAATCAATGGACAGAGCTGTGTAACTTATGGCTGTAATGATGTGGCTTCATCGCCATTAACGGCAACTTTGACCTTAATTGACGCATCTAACAACACGACTACTTGTACGTCTACTGTGACCCTTATTGATAACATTGCGCCAGTTGTTCGGTGTGATACCTTGGTAGTGGTACAATTAGACCCGACAGGAGTGGCGACAGTTTCTCCAAGTCTAATTTACAATACACTCAACGACCCTTGTGGTACACCCAACTTGACACTGACACAAACATCATTCAGTTGCTCAGATGTAGGTAACAACAATACGGTAATCCTGACCGCTACAGATGCCAACGGAAATAGCAGTAACTGTAGTAGTGTGGTACAAGTAGAGGATAATACCCCTCCAACAGTTGTTTGTAGAAACTACAATGTTTATTTAGGAGGTACTAGTGGTACTGCTACATTACTAGCAGATAGTATTGATAATGGCAGTGATGATGCTTGTGGAATTAGTTCAATTGTATTCAATACAGGAAGTAACAACATGACGTTTAACTGTGCGGATACTGGTACAATGTCTGTAACCATTATTGTAACGGATAACTACGGTAATGTAGATTCTTGTAGTGCAACGGTAACTGTAAGTGATACCAGTGCTCCTGCCTTGATTTGTCGCCGAATTAATATCGACTTGACCAATACAGGACAAGCTACTTTAACACCTGCGGATGTATTGAACAACAGTTTTGATAACTGTTTCATTGATACAACTTTTGTAAGTCCAAACTTGATTACTTGTACCGATATAGGAAGCTTTGTTTATACGGTAACTTCTATTGATGCAAGTGGTAATGTAGGAACTTGTCAAGATACAGTAGATGTGACATTGGCCTCGCCAACTATTCAGATACCAACACAAGATACAGTCTTGTGTGAGGGCAATACCTTGCCGCTGAGGGCTAGAGCACCATCCAATGGAATTGCTTACGATTTCCAATGGTCAGGGCCCAATGGACCTGTTACACAAAATACAACTACTAGAGATACCGTTGTGAACAACATTACAGTAACCGATCAAGGTTGGTATATCTTTACCATTACTCGTCAAAACGGAAGTGGATGTCCTGCCTCAGACTCTGTATTCTTAACAGTAAATGATGTTCCTGTTCCTGTACTGACAGGTACACCTCCATGTGAAGGCGATACAGGAGTTGTGTACTTAGCCAATGCTGCTGCTTACAGCGGAACAACTATTGTATACAATTGGTACTTTAATGGAACACCCATTACCAATGCAGGAGATAGCTTAATTCTACCAAATATGGTGGCCGCAGATAGTGGCAATTACTCCATGCAAATTCAGGTGACTCGTGGCGCTGCTGTTTGTTCAGATAGTTCTGCTGTAGGGTTTGATTATGATGTGTTAGATTTGCCTGCTGCACCAGTACCAACAGCTACCACACCTTGTGAGGGGCAGACATTATTGTTACTAAATAATGCACCGGGTAACTCATACCAATGGAGTGGTCCAGTTGGCTTTAGCAGTACACAGGCTATTCCAAGTCGCACCAATGTTACCCTAGCATTTGCAGGTTTGTATACGTTGACTATTACAGATGCCAATAATTGTTCTAATACGGGTTCTGTTAATGTTACAATACGTCCAACACCTCCTAATCCTAGTATTATGTACACACAACCATTGTGTGATGGTGATTTGTTAGAATTGCAAGATACTACAGTATACAGTGTGCCGCCTGTACTATACTACTGGCAAGGGCCCAATGGTGTTGCTGATACAACAACTGTAGGACAATTATTTGTAGCTAATGCTGACTCTGGATTGTATCAATTGCTTGTTTCTATGAATGGCTGTTTGGCCGAAGAGCCAGATAGTGTAAATGTACAATATGAGCCATTGCCAGTAGGTGCAAACGACTTCTTTAGCATTCAGTTTAGAGATTCCTTAGTTGGGGCTAACATTATTATCAATGATGCACCCAATGCCTCTGGTTACAATTTGACAATTATTGATAGTGCAGATGGAGGACAGGCGAGTATCAATGTAGCTGCAGGAACCTTAAATTATACACCACGTTCTGGGTACTTTGGGGTAGATACTTTGTACTATACACTGTGTGATGCACAATGTCCTAATAGCTGTGATACAGTAGAAGTATTGATTGAGGTATTGACAGACTTTGAGTGTTATATTCCTCAAGGATTGTCGCCAAACGGAGATGGTATCAATGACCAATTGATTGTGCGTTGCAAAAACAATTATCCAAATGCAGTAATCAAAATCTTCTCTCGCTGGGGAGCATTGGTTTACGAAGGAGAACCTACTGGGTGGAATGGTCAATTTAATGGAAAAGACTTACCTGATGGTACTTACTTCTACGTACTGAAATTGAATGATACAACACATACAGGAACAGGAACCAACAGAGCCGAAGGCCGTGTAGGGGATCGTTACTCTGGATACATTATGCTACAACGCTAAACAAGGCGCAAAAGCTGAAAATCTAAAATAGTCCTTCCTTGCATTAGGGAGGACTATTTTTTTTGTTTTGATAAAAGACACTAGATCGTATAAAACGTCAAATTTTATGGAAACCAGTACTGTTATAATCATTCTTATATTAACAGTAGGATTTGTTCAAGGTATAGTTTTTAGTTTTATCCTAACTAAGTCCACACAGTATAATAAAATAGCCAATCGAATTCTAGCAGTCATATTACTGTTGCTTTCTTATCGTCTTTTGGTACAAATACTAAGGCTTTTTGGGCTGGGATATTATGATGGCTGGTACTATGTAATGATTGATATAAGTTGGATATATGGAGCACTGATTTATTTCTACACCAAAGCACAAACCCAACCTAACTTAAAATTCAAAAAAAAAGATAGTATCCACTTGCTTCCTGTACTACTTCAAATAATTATCAGTGTTTTTGTAAGACTTCAAAACCTGTATTGGGATGGAACACGAGAAAGCCTATCGTGGTTGGGGTATCATGCGTATGCAGTTTGGATGAATAACCCTACCATTTACATGGTTGCAAGTACACTGATTATCTTTTATGCTTATCAATCCAAAAAACTATTAAATTCCCTACAAACATCTATCAAAATACCAGCCATTAAGTTACAATGGATCAAGCGAGTAATCAATGCTTTTTTGGGTTATTTTCTTTTGGTATTAATTGTGCTGATTGCTGATTTAACCCTTTTCAAACTACTAAACACCAATTGGTATTTTTACTTTACCCGATTTTATTATTACCCGTTTTTTATGGGAATTGCCATTTTGACCTATTGGATAGGACTAGAGGGTTTCCTAAGACGCAATGATCCAGAGGTTTTCTCAAAGAATATAATTGAACCAAAGTATCTCCAACAGCTGGAAGCTATATCAAAAAAACTTCAAAAGGCAATGGCACAAGAGCAACTCTACAAAAATCCTGAACTCTCTCTCAAAAATCTCGCAGATGAGCTAGAACTCAAACCTTATTTGATTTCTAAAACCCTTAGTGTCGTTTTTAATAAACGATTTAACGATTTCGTGAATGAATATAGAGTAAAGGAATTTCAAAGGTTGCTGGAGAATGCCGATAATTCAAAATACACCTTATTGAGTTTAGCCATGCAAGCTGGTTTTAATTCTAAATCATCTTTTAATAGAGCTGTCAAGAAGCATTTAGGTATTGCTCCAAGTGATCTAAAATTGAATGAATAGTATCAACTCTTCAATTGACACGCTTTTATGTGGGTAATTTAGGTGTCAAATTGCGAATTGAAGCGATTGAAGCATTTGGATTGCATAGATTTGGGGCATTATTTAATTAAAAACACAGCAGATGAAAATATTACTTTTATTAAGTATCAGTTGGATGATGCTCCTATCAAACAACAATTATCAAGAAATATCATCCATTGATTTAAGCGTACTAGTAGGACATTGGAGAATAGATATGAGTCCTCAAGATTCAACAGATGATAATTTTGCAATGATGAAAATTACCAAAATTGTAGACCACTCCTTTGAAGGAGAGTTTTATAGAGAAGGGGTGAAAGCCAGAAAGGTGCAAACCAATACCCAACGGGGAATCATTTATAGCTCATTTATTTCGGGTGATAATTCAGGCACTTACAATACTACTTTTTATTATCAAGATGGAATGTTGTATGGTGCTACCCATGCCGTAGATCGTGATTTTTTGGCAGTTTGGACAGCCTCCAAAATCAAGTAAATATGCTAAAAATGAAACGATATATATTATGGAATGCTTGTGTCATGATGCTGTTTAGTTGCAAGTCTACTCCAGTCATTTCCTCCTTATTTACCCCTACTTTTAGAATATCCGAAAAAACAACTCATAAAATTAAGAAAGGACAAACCTATACATTTGGGTACTTAGAGGTATTGGAGAATAGACAAAAAGTAAATAGTAACACCATAAAATTACCTGTGTATATTTTTAAAAGTCGAAGTAAAACGCCTCAAAAAGACCCAATTATATACACTGTTGGTGGACCGGGGGCTTCTACTATGCCTTCTGCACCGTATATGCAGTACTACAAGTATCTAGATGATAGAGATTTTATTCTGATAGAACAACGTGGAACATTGTATGCCCAACCCCATTTGGATTGTCCCGAATGGTCGCAAGCTGTGTATCAATCTAATTTATCCCATTATGGCAAACAACAAGAAGATACATTATTAGCAGAAGCAACAAAAGCATGTAGAGATAGATTGTTAGGGCAAGGGATTGATTTGGACGGGTATACCACCAATGAAATAGCGGCCGACATCAATGACTTGGTCAATATTTTAGATATTGAAACTTACAACCTCTTAACCATATCTTATAGTACCAAGATTGCTCAGGTTCTAATGCGAGATTATCCCAATAAAATCAGAAGTGTTGTAATGGATTCTCCACTTCCTTTAGAGGTGAATTATGATGAAGAGTCTGTCAAAAATCTATTAGAAACCATAGATAAACTATTGGCAGATTGTGAGCAGGACGAAAAATGTAAGCAGGCTTTTCCGAATTTAAAAGCCCTATTTTTTGAGTATTTATTGGAAAAAAATAAGCAGCCTTTGGAGGTAAAGGTGGAAAATCCTAGTAGTAGAAAAATAGAAACCTTTTATTTGAAAGGTGCCGATTTAATAGCTGTTTTTACCCTAGCATCTACAGGCAATGTAGCTGAAATTCCACTTGAAATAAATAAATTACTTAAGGGGGATTTGACGACCGTAAAAAAACAATTGTCAGCTTTGTTTCAAGCACCAGATAAGGGGGCTGGTCAAGGTATGCGACTCTCAGTTTGGTGTGCAGAAGAATACCCTTTTAATTCTCAAACAACCATTGCAGAAGAAACAACTAAGTACCCTCTAGTAAAGGGATTAAAGCCAGCTGTTTTTGAACAGGAAATTTGTGATATATGGGCCGTTCAAAAAGCTCCTGCAATCGAAAATCAAGCCGTCAAAAGTGATATTCCAGTTTTATTGATTAGTGGAGAATATGATGAACAGACCCCTACTAAATGGGCAAAAGCAATGATGAAAAACCTGACCAATAGCCATCATTTAATTTTCAAGGGTTGGAAACATACACCCACAACCTACTGGAGCAACCCCTGTGCCATGGAAGCTGCCAATGATTTTTTTAATAATCCAGATCGCCAGCCCCTACCAGTTTGTTTTGAGCAAATCAAAAGCCTTGAATTTAAATTGGAATAGCCACTAAAAAATCCTATTCATCTGTTCTAACAAGATAGATGAATAGGATTTTACCTTTGAGCATAAAAAGCTGTTCGGATTTGTATCAAAACACGTTCAATAGCTGCTTTATCAGGTACTTCGGGCAAGATAGAATAATGGTAAACGTCCTCAATTTGAGCTACTTTTTCCTCTGCTAGTTGGAGCAAGCTGTCATAGTCATATTGTCCCTGCCTAATAGCCAATAAAAAATCTCTATTGGGACGACGCACCTGTAGTTTTCCTTCAGATAGAATTTCATAAGCCATATCTAAGAGCCTAAAGGTGTGCATAATGTTCTTAGAATCATAGTTTTTGCCATGTGCTATAGTGGTTTCGTATCGGCTCTCGTTGCGCTCCTCTACCCAAGTCCAGTACTGTTTGTAGTCTTTGCAATACTTTTTGTAGCCATCTTTATTATAATACAACAAAGCCACCTGTTGGGCACCTTTCGCCACACTACTCAATAAAACAGCATCCACTGTATTGGGACGCACCAAGCCCTTATAATTAGGATTGTCAGGGTCGTAATACAAGCCATATACATCATGCATCTGTGGAATGGCTACCAAACCACAATGCTCTTGCTTTTTCCCTTCTTTCTCCAACCAAGCCTTGACAGGAATAGAACCTTGTTGGTAATTGATATAACAAAAATCCAACATCTCTTTGCGCTCCCTAGCCATAGGATTGGAGATTTTCTTGTTCAAGCCTCGGGCTTTCTTGATTTGCGACCAAGCATAATTAGCAAAGGTCTGCTTACATTTTTTGGACAAGAACAAGGAGGGTTGTACCAAATCAAACAAAGGGTCTTTGTAGCGAATACAATCTGCTGGACTGTGCAAAAGCTCTAGCAAATTAGGGTTGTTTTTGTATAATAACTCTATAAAACGACGAAGTTCATAATAAACCTCGTCATTCTTTTCATCATTGACTTGCGCCACATACTCAAGGCCATAAAACT
Source organism: uncultured Aureispira sp. (assembly GCA_964445645.1). Lineage (GTDB taxonomy): Bacteria > Bacteroidota > Bacteroidia > Chitinophagales > Saprospiraceae > Aureispira. Next base: position 16,454 of record CAYULH010000002.1, read on the forward strand.
GCTCTTGTGGCAATACAAATACCCCCTTCAAATCTATATCCGAGGTAGGCAGTGAAAGACCATAAGCATGACTTCCTGTTACGGTTTCAAAAAGCAGTAAGCCCTGTTTTTTAAGGTCATTGATGGTCAGCATAAGACAAACTGTTCAGTGTTTTTCTAAAAAAATCATCCAGCAATTCATAATCACCATTGGTACTAGGCAACAACTTGGCCCGCTCAGGATAGCGCTCCAAGGCTTGCTCCACAAACTCCTGAATAAGTGGAATAGGGGCAATCTTGTCCCCTTCATTGGCAGCTATTTTAGCTTTGGTAAGTTCTACAATAGTAGAATGCAAAGCCTCTTTGTCTTCCAATTGTGCCAATAGGGGAGCAAACTCCATTGGAGGAACAGTTGCTTTATCCAAAATCCAATGAGCTGCCAACAATGGCCGCAGGATATAGAAATATTTTTTGATGTCCATCTGATCGTCTACCAATCCTTTTTTGAGGGAGCTTTTGGCTAGGCCCAAATAGTGAAAAGCAGTAGAACGTGCCTTAAAATAAGTTGGAAAAAATGCCTGTAAAGCTGCTCTGAAATTATACTCCTCCTTGTAAATAATTGGCGATTGCAGCCATTCATAAGGACTGGCATTAGAGCCTGCCATTAAGCGCAGAAATTTACGCAAATCCCAACCAGTAAAATCCAAATCTTCGGCATCAACCCCCAAGTCAATCATGTCTTTTTTGTCTTGAATAGAGAGATACCAGTCTGTAGAATGCACATAAATAAAACGCACATCCCAGTCACTATTAGGCGAGGCAAAGCCCCAAGCTCTACTACCCGATTCGCAGGCATACAGTATTCTTATATTTCGCTCTTTTTCCAGTTTTTGCAAACCTGTTAAAACTTTATCGCTCATACGTACCTCTCTTTAAAATTATAAAAAAGTCAACTAGTAGTTTAGTATATTAATTTAGAATGTTCTAGCTTTGGTATAACCAAACAGAGCAAAGCCATAAAAAGTGCCTACACTCCACAAAAAAAGATGGTGAATACTTTTTTGCTTTGCATAAAAATGCTCTTTGGCTATTGTGATTAAATCATTTTTGCAGAATGAATGCGTGGTAAGTGGTTGTATAGGATAGAACTTCCTTTGTTATTCTTTGAAATAGGGGTGAATTTTATGTTTTCTTAGTTCTTTATATTATATTGATATTAAATACTGGCAAATCAGTAATAGTGTGTTTTGTTTATGATTTTATTGAACTTGTTTTGTTTTTTGAATTTGTTTTAAATTATAATATGAGTTGATTTATTTAATCATTGTATGTGAATTTGATTGTTGTTTGGACAATTAAAAACAGAAGTTATTTCCCTACAAGTATTTAAAGCGCTCAATTTTTATTTCTAGGTATTATAAAAAAATAATTGTAGAGTATATTAAATGTACTGGTAAACAACCTATTCCTAAGATATAATGACAGACAAAAGAAACACAGACCAACAACCTGAAGAGGTAAAGGCATCCCAAAAATCTTCTAGTATAACATTGAAGGAACGAGATATTAAACTAGTTAATATGTTAACCGAAGAATTGGGGGGGGAGGTATTGACCAGCTTGCCTATAGAGGTGCAGTACAAAATGAAGGAACTGAATCTAAAAGATAAAGTTCTGAACAAGGCTTGTCTTATTTCTATGACCGATAGAAAAGGGTACATTACTTATGTCAATGATTACTTCTGTGAATTATCTGGTTATACCAAAGAAGAGTTAATAGGGCAAAACCACAATATAGTACGGCATCCCGATATGCCCAAATCAGTTTTTAAAGAAATTTGGTCTACTATTGGACGGGGAAAGATGTTTGTTGGAAACATTAAAAACCGCTGCAAGGATGGGTCACATTATTGGGTAGATGCTTACATTACTCCTATTATAGGGGCAGATGGCAAACCAGAAGCATACATTGGTATTCGTTTCGATATTACTAAATTGATGGAGGGCAACAATGATGGTGATGCCTTAAAGCAAGCTATTGATATGGCATGGGCCAATATTGAATTTGATCCAACAGGAGTAATACTCAAAGCCAATGATAATCTTATTAATGTTTTTAAATACGAAAGCGAAGAAGAAATTATTGGAAAACACCACAGAATTTTTTGTGATGAAAACTATGCAAATTCTCAAGAATATGAAGCATTCTGGGAAAGTCTCGGGAACGGTATCCCTAAAAGTGGAGAATTTCAACGACTTGCAAAAGATGGCTCTGAGGTATGGCTAAATGCTTCGTATACCCCCGTAAGAGATTTAAATCAGAAAGTCGTTAAAATTATCAAAATTGCCACTAACATCACCTCCCAAAAAAGAGTAATTAAAGAAGTGAATAAAATAGTGACGGCTGCGGGGGATTATGGCAATTTGAGTGCAAGAATAGAGCTAGAAGATGCTAGTGGCGATTACGCACTATTAGGAGCATCTATCAATAAACTCTTCGAATCGGTTGCTAATCCTTTGTCTGAAATGAAGCAGGTGATGGAACGGTTATCAGAGGGAGATTTGACCCAAAAAATAGAGATAGATGCTAAAGGTGATATTAGAGCTATGATGGAAGGGTACAACAAAGCCTTAGACAATCTAAATCATCTGATGAGTGGTATCAATCATTCTGCTACTTTAGTTGCTCTGTCATCAGAAGAAATGTTTGCCCAAGCTGAACAAATGAAAAATAGTACTGGTGAAATGAGTTCTGCTGTGCAGGAAATGTCAGATGGGGCACATGAGCAAGTAGAACAAATAGATCAAGTCTCCAACTTCATTGATGGAGTCTTAGGCTCTGCAAAAGACATGGCCGCCAAAGCCCAAACAATTAATAAGGCTGCCAAAATAGGTAAAAGTAGTTCTAAGAGTGGGATGAGAACCATTAGTTCTGTTGTGGATAGCATGGGACAAATTCAAGAATCAGCTGATACAACTTCCAAATCTATTGAAGTCCTAACCGAACGCTCAGAAGAAATTGCAAGAACACTGAATATAATTACCGACATCGCATTTCAAACCAACCTACTGGCATTAAATGCCGCTATTGAAGCAGCAAGGGCAGGGGATGCTGGAAGAGGTTTTGCTGTAGTTGCACAAGAAATTAGAAAATTAGCTGAGGGCTCTCGTAATAATGCCAAGGATATAGAACGAGTAATTAAGGAGGTAAAAAAGGATATTAGTTTTGCAACTAAAGCTATCCATATTATGAAACAAAGTGTAGAAAGAGGTAATAAAGCATCTACAGAAGCAGAAAAAGTATTTGCTGATATAGATACCTCTAATGAGCAAACTTTTGTTTTGTCAGAGGAAATTATGACCGATACTACCAATCAAAAAAATTCTATCAACAAAACAGTAGAAAATATTGAAAACATAGTGGTGGTTTCTGAAGAAACAGCCTCGGGGTCGGAACGAATTGCTACCGCTGGACAAGAGTTGAGAAAGGGAATGAATGAAGTCTCTTCGACCAGTCAAGATTTAGCAGATGTGGCTCAACAATTATTAGAAAGTATTGCTAGGTTCAATTTGAGGAATTTGGACAAATGATAAAATTATAAATATACCGTGTTTTTATACCCTAGCAACTTGCTTTGCTTCTGTATAACAACACCTTTGTAATAAAACTACTGAAACAACTTTTTCATAAAAGAAGTAAAGAGTTTATCAACAACTAGATAGCCCTCAATAGTTTTTCCAAATAATGCTCAGGCAAACCAAACTGCGTTTTTAAATGGTCAATTTGCTCCAATGCTTGCTGGCGTTGTTCGGCATCTATACCTTGGTACACCCCTGTAATCATCAGGTTTTTAGCAGTATGTTCTGAACTGATAAATTCAAAAACCTTACTTCTATAGCCTTCTGTTTCTAATAATAAGGCTCGAATACTATCTGTGAGTAATTCCGCTTGTCGCTCTAACAAAATACCGTGCTTCAAAAGTCCTTTCCAAGCATTGGCAGGTGGTTGCAGGTCTTGACGAACTTGGCGATGACAACAAGGCGCCACGACTACTACTTGTGCTTGGGCATGAATACCTTTGGCTAAGGCCAAATCAGTAGCTGTATTGCAGGCATGAAGCGCAATAAGAACATCAATATTGCCTTTATAAGCCTGAATATCTTGTGCCACAAAATTCAAATGCGACCAGCCCAAGGCTTGTGCTTGCTGCTTGCAAAAATCTGTCAAATGCTGTCTCAACTCAATGCCCGTAATCACAGCAGCCTGCTGCTGTTGCTGTAAGTAATGCGCCAAAGCAAAGGTCAAATAGCCTTTGCCCGAACCCATATCTACAATATGTAGTACTTGTTGCTGCTTTAAGGGAGTCAACAAGCCAGCCATGATTTCTACATACTTATTAATTTGTCGATATTTATCCTGATAAGCCTTGAGCACACGCCCAGCCTTGGCAATGCCCAAACACTCCAAAAAAGGCGCATCTTCTTCAATTAAATACTGTTTGGCCTGATTGTGCGCCAGACTAGGAGCTTGTCGAATACTAGGTTGTTGGCGTTGGAGCCTTGCACGTCTTTTTTTGTTGTATTGCAATACCAAATCTTGACGTGTTGTGCGTAGCGTTGCAATCAAAAACTGTTGTCCCAACAATGCCTGTATCGTTGCTACAGCCTGTTCAAAATCAACATTCTTAACTATATCCTGAGTAGGATAACGGTAGGTAAGTGACAATAAACGTTTGCCTTTTACTAAAATCAGCCGCCCATAAATGTTTTGTAAATCAGCCGTTTTGGGAGTACATTTACTCAAGGTCAATTTTACAAAATAACCATCTCTAAGGCTATCTAACAAGGTCTCTAAGAAAGTAATCGTAGGCGCCACAACAACAGTGTATTAATAAACAATAACTTGAATCGTATCTAATTTCATCCTAGCCTGAAAGAAATTAGCTATGCGCGCTTTTTTCTCATCACGCAACCGTCTGCCCTCCCAATTGATAATAACAGTAGGCATGGTATCTAAGGCTTTATTGGTCGTATTCATTTTAATCAATTCATTGTACGAAATTTCTACCGCCTCAGGATAAAGTGCCGAAAACTCACTGGCAATATCATCTACAGGCTTACTGCTCCGTTTTCGCTGCACTTGGTATTTAGCCAATTCTGATTCCAGAAAATTGATGCGCTCCGTTTTATTTTTGAGAACAATAGAATTGTCCTCGTACAATTTTTTCAACACATTGGCATACTCATCCTTGATGGATGTAAATTTGTTTTGCAAATTCTGAACTTCAGCCAGCAACACCTCCACATCCAAGTTCCCCTCTCTAAATTCTAAACGAGCCTTCTCCAAACCTACTTCAGCCATTTTGTGGGTCAGATTAACTCGATCACTATTGCGTAAACTCCCCGAAGTAATCAATACAATAGTAGGTGTATCTCTTCTGTAGTCGATTTTCTGTCCAAGAATTACCCCCTTTTCCAATCTATAATTGTCCACACTGCGCTGAAAAGAAAGTGCCTTACTATTAAAGAGTTCACGTTGTACCAAGTTATATCCAGTCCAAAGACTAGGAATAATAGTGCCCACTACTACAAAAATCATAATGAGCTTGTAACGTTGCTCTTTGGCAGGATCCAAAAACTCTTTCTTGGGAAAATCTAAGGCTCTTACAAACAAAAACGAGGTGCCTGCAATAAATACCGAATTGATAAAAAACAAATAAAAAGCTCCGCCTGCATAACTCCATTGAGCTGTAGCCAAACCATAACCTACCGTACACAAGGGCGGCATCAGTGCAGTGGCAATAGCTACCCCCGGAATGGCATTGCCTCGATCAAATCTAGAACTAGCAACAATACCAATAGCCCCACCACAAATAGCAATCATTACATCATAAAAGGTAGGAGAGGTGCGCGCCTCCAATTGCTCTGTTAAGGTCTTGATTGGAGAAATTGTAAAATAAAGCATGGCCGCCAAAATAGAACCCACTACAAAAATGGCTAAATTCTTTACGGCATTCTTGAGCGTCTCAAAATCATTGGTGGCCAGCGAAAAACCTATCCCAACAATTGGCCCCATCAAGGGCGAGATTAACATCGCTCCAATTACTACAGCACCAGAATTGACATTGAGACCAATGGCTGCAATAAATGCAGCAAAAATAAGCCCCCAGAGATTCCCCCCTTTAAATTCAATACTCTTGTGAATGGCTTCAATCGTTCCTGTTTCGTCCGTATCAAAACGCAAACTAAAGAGTTCCTTAAACTCTTGAAGGGCACGACCTAATAAATGCGTAACACGATTTTGAGGAAGATTAAAACGTCCTTTGGGACTCTTGTTGTTTGAAGGCTGATTCTCGGTAGTCATAAAGCATCTGGTAATTCAATAGGTAGAACGGGGCGAAAGACTAACCAATATACAAACATTTATTAAAAAAGACTTATTAGATACTAGGAACTAGCAATGTGAAAAATAATTTTATATCTATTTTTGTTTAAGTAATAATGCTGAAAAGTGAGTAAAAAAGTATATATTTGAATAGCTCACCTATAAGAAAAATAAGTAAGGAACTTGGAACAAGATGTAAAAAAACTTTTTGAATTAATCGAGAGTTGGCAAAAGGAAAATCTTGCATTAGCATTGATGTTAATTAAGAATAATAAAGCACTTCGAGAGGCCGCTCAAGAACGCTATATGCCTTTATTAAGGTTTGTTGGTCGCAAAACATTGCGTAGTTTGCACCAACTGCCCCTGCTTCTGCAACGTCCCAAATATCACCAAACAGGCTGGCTTCCTACACCCATGCAGCAACAAGTGTTAGCCACTATTCCCATTGAGCAGTTGCATCTAGGAGGCGAGCATTACCAATATTTAGATGCTTGGTTGATGTATTTGGAGCAAACCCATTTATTATCCATCAGTGATACACACTTGCGTGCATTGCCCGATAATATAGAAGCACTCAAGCAACTAAAAGTCTGCTATTTGAGCAACAACCACATCAAAAAACTCCCTAGTGGCTTTGGCAGATTAGCCAATCTAGAGCAATTAATGATTTTTCAGTACCAACTCCCTTTATTGCCCGATAGTTTGGGTGCTCTAAAAAAACTAAAAACACTCAGTCTGATTGCTACCTCAACATACCACTGGACATTACCTGCCACACTTGCTCGATGCCAACAAATCGAAACACTCACCTTATCCAATCCCAAGCTTACCCATATTCCTGATTGGGTGCGTCCGTTGCAGCAATTGAAACGTCTAAGTTGTCGCTCTTGCCAAATTCAACAATTGCCTAGTTGGCTCTCTGAGCTATCTCAATTACAAAGTCTCAACTTAGCCAACAACCCCTTATTAGCATTGCCCCAAAACATTCAACAATTGACCCAACTCAAACGCCTAAATATTGGCATGACTCCCATACAACCTTCACAGAGAAAAGGTCTGTTGGCGAGTAGGCAAGAAATTCAGCTTTTTTTGAACAACTACTTTAATTAAATCATTTTTTCTGAAAAAAATAAAGGTTTTTAAGATATTGATTATGAATGTTTTATAAACCTATGATTTTGTTTTTTTGAAATAAAAACTAAAAAATACAGCTTTTTTTTTCTTGCTGGGAACTATGTATAGGTGGAGGTGGTTATGTACTATGAATGGCGCAACCAAGCTACCTCACACAGCTTATCAAACAGCGTCCACTAATAATTTTATCAAATAATTTGTTCACTATGGGAATTTCTACAACAATTCAACAATTGATATGGAACCTGCAAGTACGCTGCTCTGATGAGGAAACGCTACCGATTGGTCTAGTAGCCCCATTAAGTGCAGATTATCCAAAGGGTCAGCATCATAATGACCGACTTTACTACGAGCATCACTAAGCTCTGAGTCTTATAAGACGCTTCGTAGTAAGTTGAAAAATCCAACAACTGCGTCGCCGTCGCCTCTTACCTATTTCTAATTATTGACTGTACTGGCACACCGTAGATTGTTGACTTCAACTCAAGAGTTGGGACAGACTGTGGTTTGAGTAAATTATTACAAAAGAATGAATGCCTAGAGAACGTTTGTAGTCTCGACGATGACATTGTTCAAAATGCGTAATAAATACACCTCCAATCAAATCTGTATCAATTGCTCTAAAGTCATCTTATTCATTAACGTCGTGCGTAGGGTAGCGTATTAATAGCTACCACACGCGCACCATAAATCTATTGTATGAGAACTTTTGTCAAGCATACCGCCCCTGTACTTGTCCAGTATTCTTACTTACGTGGTGCAGACGTTCCTGTGAAACCTAGTGCAAAACCGCATCCAGTCACAGACCAATGCCCCGAAGGTCAGCTAAGTAATCACACAATTACTGGGCCCAAGACTGTACCTAGCTTTTGGCAGCTAGAGGCATATAGTCGATAAATAGCACCAGCCAAAAAACAATAAAAAACATATTCTGAGGTTTTCCCTTTTGCTAATAATAAAAGCAAAGGATGCCTATGATGCTACCAGTGTAGCATTGTGGGGATGAATTCTATTGTCTTTATGCTACTGTTAGAAGATAACAGTACTACATCAAAGACCTAACTGGTATCTATGCGCGAGTGGTTAAGCGGGAAGGTTGTGATCCTTCTAGGCATACGCCTGTCATGGGTTCGAATCCCATTGGATGCCCTATATACCTCTATAGCCCAACTGGAAGAGGCAATGGACTTAGAACCCATTCAGTGTGCGTTCGAATCGCACTAGAGGTACGAGTATACTATATATATAGTATAGCAGTAAAAATTATTAAACTATGGGTGTAGCTTAATACGGCGAAAGCACTGCGTTTGGGACGCAGGGGATATAGGTTCAACTCCTATTACCCATACCAAATTTTAAAGAGTCATGTTTTGGATCATTATTTTTATCATTCTCCTTGTTGATGGTCACTTGGGAGACAGACCACGCAGGGAGATCTAGTTTCATCGTCTAACTGGATAAGACTATAGCCTACGAAGCTATCAATTGGGGTTCGAGTCCCTATGAAACTACGGTTTACAGCTACCTGTATTGTTAGAACGTGTCGGCTAGTGCTTGCAAGAGTGCTAGTCGGTTTTTTATTTTAAAAAAACAGCTAGAAACAAATTTTAAAACTATTGCAGATCAGGAGGCAAAATGGTTGCAGCATCCATTAAATCTTGCAAACGCTCTACAGCCAATTTATGTTCTGTGCAAAGCTCATCCAATAATTCTAAACTTGGTTGATTGACCCGTTTGAGATGTTCCCGATCAGATAAGGTACTATCCAGTTGCAACACTACTCTCAAATCCTCTTGTATTAATAATCCAGTTAATTCGTCCACTTGAGGCGTTCTTTGGGCAATGCAGTTAGAAACCGTTTTTATTAGGCTAGTTACAGGGATTAAGCCAACTTTTATTTGGTAATGGTCAGAAATAGACAAATTTTCTAGGTCATATTGCTCTTCAAGACTATTAATATAGATAATTCCCTCATCTAGTTTTTGGACAAAATTCTTTCCGTACTGCTCCAAACAAGTACAACGAGCCTGCTCCTGATTCCTTAGAAATTCTTGCGTTTCTGGACGTAATTGAGAAAAAATAGACGATTCGCAAGAAAAAAAAATAAAAATTTGAAAAAACAATAAAAAATAAAGCAGGCGATTAAAATTTTGCATTTGCTATATATTAAATGTATTAAAATGGTGGCGGCTTCTACTAAAGGTACAAATATTTCTTTAAAGCAATATAACCCAAATTCTATACGCCCCAACAATTAGTCAAAAAGCTAATGTTAAGACAAAAGTTTCAGAATTTAATTCTGTTTTAACATTGAAAGTATGGTTTTTTAAAAATAATAGTCTAAATTTGTGTCAACAAAGAGAAGATAAGTTGTTTTACAAGAAAACAAATATTTTGACAAGAAACAGGAAAAAAGATAATTAAGAGGCCAAAATAAGGGATGACAAATTATACTTCCAGAATTAAATTAATACCCAAATAGAATTTTGTGGATAGAAAAAAAAGAAGGAAGATGCGTCATTACCTTAATGATAAAAACCCTTAAAATCTTTGTAAAGAATTTACCAAAAAGAACAATTGAGACGAACAAAAGAGAAGACTTATCGAAAAAACTCAAGGAGTAGTCGAAGGGGCTTTAGCGGTAGAAACTTTTGAACTGTTTATTGCTTTGTACTATATGTCGCAACAAATACACAAACAATTATAAGCGACCACCAAATTTGAAAATACTATTATTAAAAAAATACACAACAATTTTAAACAACTATCAATTATGAAAGGGTCATTCACAAACTTAAGCAACACACTAGTAATCGTGGTTTTGAGTCTTTTAGCCATCAACAACACACAAGCTCAATTAGTAAGCCACCAATCTGTTTCTAGAAGTGCTTTATTTACTTCTAACAACACTACTACTCCCAACAAGGGAACAACAAGCACTGGTGCTCTAATTATTAGCGAGTACCAAGAAGGTGCTGCTCTTATTGAAGCAGAAGGTAAATTTGGTATCATCAACAAACAAGGATATGAAATCTGCCAGCCAATTTACACAGATGTTCGTTTGTTCAACAATGGCTATGCTGCTGTGAGCAAAAATGGTAAATGGACATTTGTAAACAAACAAGGAAAGCGTCTTACGCCTTTGCGTTATGACTGGGTAGGAAGCTTTGACAATGGCGTAGCTCCTGTTATGCTTGATGGTAAATGGGGATTGTTGAACGAGCAAGGTTTTGAAATCGTAGAAACTGCTTATGATGCGATCAAATTGGACCAAGAAGGTAGAATCTGGGTTCAAATCAACAAAACTTGGAAGCGTTATGGTGATGCCAACAACTCTAATGGAGTTATTGCAGAGCTATAGACAACCATGTATATAGAAATCTACGGATTTTGCCAATGAATTATAACCAACTAACCACGAGGCGACTAGCACCAAGCTAGTCGCCTTTTTGGTGTTATCCAGTTATCTCCAACTTCCGAAACAAGAAAAAGGAATAAAAAACAGGAATAAGCAAAGCTCCCATCAGAAGGGCAACAACCCCCAGCATACCCCAAGAAGCAGGCAGCAGCAGCAACAAGACCATTCCAAGCAGAGCCGATCCCATCAGCAAACGCCCTGCAAGGCGATGTGTTTTTTTCCAAACTTCGTCCGATTGTAGCGTCCAAGGCGTTCGGATTCCAATAAAATAATTGGGGCGAATACTGCCCACATAATTGCCAAAAAGCAGCATAAACAAAATTAAACAGCCGCCCAGCAAAACGGTCGGATTGGCAGGTGCTGGATCACTAGACATCAATATTATTACAATACTCAATGTTGCTACAAAAAATTGAAATACAAAACGCAAACGGGTGTATTTTGCCCCCATCGCCTCCAACTCTTGTTTGCGTGCCGCAATCTTGGGCAAAATAAGCAGCAACACATAGATAAAACTATTGAGCACCAGCACAATCCAAAATAATATTTCCTTAGAGCCATAATTATCTGCTTCCCCTTTCCAATTCCAATGCAAGGGAACTGTAGCTGGAATACTAGACCATATATAGACCAAATAAAGAATAGGAGCCAACATCAAAATCAAAAGCAAACCATTGACTTTCATAGAATTAATTGTTGTTGTCATAATAGTATAGGTTTTTAAAGTAAGTTAATTCTTATCATCTCTAAACTGCATCAACCACTGTATCACTTCCTCAAAAACACTCATATTGAGCGAATACCTCAAGTACTGCCCTTGTCGAATAGACGTAACCAAATTGGCACGCTTTAACAAATCCAGATGGTGGGAAATACTGGGTTTAGAAATGTCAAAATGATCGGCAATCTCACCTGCAGTCAAATCACTTTCTTTGAGTAATTCTAAAATAGCACGTCGAGTAGCATCATTGAGTGCTTTAAAAAGATGGTTCATACAATAGATTTATACATTTAGACAAATATCTAAATATTGGTGCAAAAAATCAAGTTTTTTACCTGTTATCGAATAAAAATTTTAAATAATGGCTCTAATAAATCGACCAAGGAATACTTTTAAAAGTATTGGCAGGAGAGGAAGGAGCTTTACTCAATCGCTGCAATACCACTTCAAACCCTAAGCTTTCTTCTGTAATAGCGTCTACCTCGGGGTGAAATAACTGACGAACAGTAACTTGATACCAACCCTGTTCCAGTTGAATCAGCTCTAAATATTGCTCGGTAAGGGGATCTTCCTCATATTGGGCAGCATCCAAAATCATGGCATAATTGACTAAGTACAAGCCTTGATCCGAAACTTTTAAATGGCCCTTAAATTCTTGAGCAGCAATAGCACTGCTCGCTTCCTCCACCAAGTGAACCGTCCAACGATTGGGCGTATTAGAACCCCAAAATAAAATAGTACCTTTTTGCATTTGTTGTAGCAAATGCTCCTCTAGCATTTCATAGCTTACTTCTTCCCGAATAAAATTTGGATAAGCACTAGGATCTACTAGTCCGATAAAACAATCTATGGCTGATATTTCTAGCTGCTGTTCCATTGGGTGTAATAAAGAATTGGTTTAGGAATTATGCTGTTGATTGGCCTGTTCGTGTATTTTGCCAATCAAATCATACACTTCATTAAATGGTAAATTACCTAGCGCCTTGAGTATGGTATTTACCTCTTCAAAGCTTAAGTCTAAGCTGATTTGTTTCTTTTCCATAATAACAACTTCTTCTAGTTTTTGGGAGGTAATAATTTAAATTTTTTCTGAAAATCCTTGAGTGCAGGGTTCATTTTTAGAAAATGAACATACTTTTCACGGTCAGTTTGTGGCAACATGGGTTTAGGTTTTGGTACTTCCAATTTATTTTCATCTATAACAACTTCTAAAGTTAAGCTTTTCTTTTGAAATTCTTGAATCAATAATTGTTTGAGCGGCGCTTCTCGGAATATAGCATCCTTGGCACGATTGCCATTGGCGATTACCTTCAATGCACCTTGTTCTGCATCCAATATTTCTATTTGAGCAGTTTTGAACAAGATCTGGGTAGAGGGCGACTCCAGAGTTTGCCAATACTGTTGCCACAACTGCATGATGTTTTCTTGTGTAAAGGGCAATGCCTCTTGTTGAGGCAATTCATCTTCTGTAATTACCTCATTCTTAATAGAATCAATTAGCCCATTTGATTTTTTTTGAGCCAGTTTTTCAGCAAACTTATTTATCTTCGTACTGCTTTCAGGAGCAGGCGTATTGTCCGATTTTAGTGCTGCTACAGGAGCTTTTTCTTCTGGCTCTTCTACTGCTACAGGGGCTTCTTCGGGAGTTGGAGAGGCGGCTTTTTCTTTGGTAATAATAGAGGATTGGGGCGTGTAAGCTGCTCTGGGTTCCTCTACCCTATTAGTAGGAGCGGGGGCATTAGGTATGGCCGTTTTTTTTTCATCAGAATGCCTTGGAGCAGCCTCATAAGCCAGCATAGAACGCTGCATATACGCCATTCTAATCAAGGCCATTTCTACGTGCAGGCGTTTGTTGCGCGCCATTTTGTAATTGACATCGCATTCATTGGCTAGGCTCAAGGCCGACAAAATCAAGGAAGTAGCCACCAAATTGGCCTGCTGCTGGTAACGCCTTTTTACACGGTCGCCCACCTCCAACAAATCCAATGTACGAGCATCTTGGCAAACCAGCAAATTTCTTAAATGCTCTGCCAAACCATTCATAAAAATATCCCCATCAAAACCCTTTCTCGATATTTTATCAAAAATAAGCAACAACTTACTCGCATCCTCACTCACCATAGCATCCACCACCTGAAAATAGTAGTCATAATCCAGTATATTGAGGTTCTCAATAACATCCTGATAGCTAATATTGCTGCCCGAAAAACTGACAATTCTATCAAAAATAGACAAAGCATCCCGCAAGGCTCCATCTGCTTTTTGTGCAATCACCCTCAACGCCTCTTCTTCGGCAGTAATATTTTCCTCTGCACAAATTTTTTGCAAATGTGCCGTCATATCGGCAATTTGTATGCGATTAAAATCAAAAATCTGGCAGCGGGAGAGGATGGTGGGAATGATTTTGTGCTTTTCGGTCGTTGCCAAAATAAAAATGGCATAAGAAGGCGGCTCCTCCAAGGTTTTCAGAAAGGCATTAAACGCCTGCTGAGAGAGCATGTGTACCTCATCTATGATATAGATTTTGTATTGCCCTTGTTGGGGCGCAAAACGCACTTGCTCAATCAGTGCCCGAATGTGTTCCACACTGTTGTTGGAAGCGGCATCCAATTCCGAAATATTGAGCGAGGCATTTTTGTTAAACGACAAACAAGAATCGCAAGTATCGCAAGGCTCTTTGTCAGGTGTAGGATTTTGGCAATTGAGTACCTTGGCCAAAATCCGAGCACAGGTAGTTTTGCCAACCCCACGAGGGCCACAAAACAAAAAAGCTTGCGCCAAATGCCCACTTTGAATGGCATTTTTGAGCGTTTGTGATACATGTTGTTGACCAACAACATCATCAAAACGAATTGGGCGATATTTTCTGGCAGATACTACAAAATTACTCATACTACAAAGGTACTAATCTATTAGAGGAGTTGCAAATTTTGAAGCTTTTAGCCTTGGTTTAATTTTTTGTTTCAAATAAAAATCAAAAAGCGTTTTATTGTTAATTTTGGTTGTTGTTTGTTGATTGTGTTTATAATAAAAAGTTTGCACAAAAAAGCGTATTTTCGTAATCAAACATTAGCCACTAGTTCAAGCTTTATTACCACATTATTATTAACAATATGAATCATACCTTACGCATTCTATTCATCAGTTTATGGTTGCTTAGTCTACTACTAGCTTGTCAGAATGATAGCCCAAACTCGTCTGAAACCACACTACCCCCTGCACCAACTCCACAGCCCGAATTGCCCATTAAGGCGGAAGCCCTAACAGAAGTAGAGCCTGATACGCCTGTTGTAGATACTGCCCCTGTGGTAAGCCGTGCCGAACGCCCCACCCGAGAACCTGCTCGCATTGTATTTGAAACAACTAGTTTTGAGTATGATACCATTCAGCAAGGGGATGTCGTAGAGCATGAATTTAAATTTAAGAATGAAGGAGAACGGCCATTGACTATCAAGGATGTAAAAGGCTCTTGTGGCTGTACGATTGGGAGTTACCCTTTTTTGGATATTGCGCCCAATGAAGAGAGCAGCATCAAGGCACGATTTGATAGCAAGGGCAAGCAAGGGCCCCAGTTTACGACTATTACCGTGTATAGCAATGCCAATCCCAAGGGTGATGTGCTGTCGCTCAAAGGTGTTGTAAATGCTCCTGCTTCTTCGGCAACAGATAAATAAATCATAATATGACCAAGCAAGAAGCAACATATTGGCTGCGTGAACGTGCCTATGAATTGGGCTTTTCCTTTGTGGGAATTGCCGAGGCTAGGGAATTGACCGAAGAGGCCAGACGCTTGGAACTATGGCTCAATCAGGGCGCACAGGGCCAAATGCACTACATGGAAAACTATTTTGACAAACGAATAGATCCACGCAAATTGGTAGAAGGCGCTCGTTCTGTGGTTACTTTATTATACAATTATCACAACCCTCAAAAACAAGCTGACCCAACTGCCCCCAAGATTTCTCAGTATGCTTATGGGCAAGATTATCATTTTATTATAAAGAAAAAATTGCATTTGCTCTTTAATGAATTGCAAGAGCAAGTGGGCGACATTGTAGGGCGTTGTTTTGTGGATTCGGCACCTGTGCTAGAGCGTGATTGGGCCAAGCACAGTGGGGTGGGCTGGATTGGTAAGAACAGCTTATTGATAACCAAACAGCAGGGTTCTTATTTCTTTTTGGCAGAGCTGATTATTGATTTGCCACTGGTCTATGACGGGCCTATCAAGGATTATTGTGGCCGTTGTACCCGCTGTATTGATGCTTGTCCCACCGAGGCCATTCACCCCGATGGTTATGTAGTAGATGGGAGCAAGTGCATTTCTTATTTTACCATAGAACTCAAAGAAGCACTCCCCACGGCCATGAAAGGCCAGTTTGACAATTGGATGTTTGGCTGTGATGTATGCCAAGAGGTGTGTCCTTGGAATCGTTTTGCTAAACGCCACGAGGAGCCTGCCTTTGAGCCACACCCCGACTTGTTGACCATGACCAAGCACGATTGGCAAGAGATTACCCGAGAGGTTTTTCAACAAGTATTTAAGAAATCGGCGGTCAAACGCACCAAGTACGAGGGCTTGCAGCGCAATATTGCCTTCTTGAAAGAAGAATCTTAGCCAGTTATTCCCTAGCTTTTTCCAAAATCAAGGGCAACAAACAAGCTATTAACTCCTGCTCTGAGACGGTAGTTCTTTCGGTATAAATCAAAAAATCGGGCGCAAAACCACGATTCTGATCCCGAAACTCAATCCGCACATCAGGAAAGGATAAATTGTTGCCATACAAAATGCTCAACGTAGGAAAATTACTGCAATTGTCCATTAAGACCACTCTTGCCGCATCTTCTGGACGCTCGGTTAGGATGTAATCGGCTTGGTGCCGAATGGTGGTGATGCCTACACTAAAATCCTCAAAGGGAAGATCACGCGCCAATAATACCTTGACATCTGGAAAGGGGACATCTGTTGAAATGCGAACAGGTTGTTGGCTGGCACCCCCGTCCTTATTATCACTGGGCACATAAACATTTTGTTGGGCCTGAAGATTTGTAACCAATGCAAGCAAGGGAATTATTAATACAGAGCGAAAAAACATATCTTGAAGAGTTGAGTAACTGAAAGAATGTTAAAGCTACAACTATTTTACCAAAGCTATTTATACACTACAAAACTAACCAATATGAGAACGACTATTTTTTTATGCAGTTGTTGGCTGTTATGGGCTTGCGATTCCAATAATAAACCTAAGGACGAAAACCCTACAGAAGCACCCACCGCAGAAATAATCTTAGAAGAAAAAACCTACTATGAGGCAGATAGCTCTATCAAAGTGGTTTGCCAAGTAGATACCAAGACCAAGGCCAAACATGGCAATTATAAGGAGTATGACAATGCCACCCAAACCTTGATGGTGGAACGTACCTACAATCAAGACAAATTAACAGGTGAAGAAAAGTTGTATTTTTCGGATGGTAAATTGGATGCTATTATTAATTATAAAAATGGCCTGCATCATGGCCCTTTTAAATATTTTCATCCCAATGGGCAGGTGAAACAAAGTGGTGCGTATACCGAGGGCAAGGTAGAGGGTATTATGCAAAGTTTTTATATGGACGGCACGCTCAAAGAGGAAGTTGCCCACCAAGAGGGCGTAACAGAAGGCCCTTTTAAGGAGTATAACGAAAATGGTACCATCAAAACAGAGGGCTATTTGACCACCAAAGGCGACCAAGAGGATTTGGATCATGGCTTGCTCAAAATGTATGATGAGAATGGTGAATTGGAAACCAAAATGCTGTGCAAGCATGGCGTGTGTTGTACGATTTGGACAGTAGCCCAAGGTGATTTAGAACCCAAAAATGATATGTGTAAGGCTATTGTAGAGGAAATGAGCGAAACAACTGTTCAGTAGTTATTCTGTAAAAAGACAAGAAAGAAGCAGCATTAGTCCTCCAAAATGCGTTTCTTTCTTGAAACTTTCCAACCAAAAAACACAAAAAGCCGTCTATAGAATAGTCCTCACACTACTATAAAGAATAAAACATTATCCAATACTCTATTTACCAAAACTCCACTCTATAGGCACTACACCTACACCTTTTCCAACAAAGAATCTTCTTGTTTATAACCACCATAAAAGGGGAGAAACTTGGATTATTTTTTATTTTTGAAATTCTATCTCGTTCATCTAAGAGACGAAATCTATTTTGAAGCAAAGTGCTTTTTATGAAGTATAGTATATTAATTATTAGCCTTTTGTTGTGTTCCACTACTATTTGGAGTCAAATAGGAGGCAACAGTACCTATGAGTTTTTGAGAATACCCCATGCGGCACGGGTAACGGCCTTGGGCGGTAGTTTGATTACTGTGCGAGATGCCGATTTGAGTTTGGCCTATCACAACCCAGCTGCTCTCAATCCAGCTATGCACCGCCGAATTGTGCTCAACCAGAGTGTGTACATGGGGGGCATTACGCATGGGTATTTGGCCTATGGACACCACATCAAACAATCCAAAATGCCCTTGACGGTGCATGGAGGGTTGCAGTATATTAGTTATGGTAATTTTAGGAATGCAGATGTAACAGGAGCCGATATGGGCGAAACGAGTGCTGCCGAATATGCCATTAATATAGGAAGTGGTTTGCAAGTGAGTGAATTTTTGTCCTTGGGGCTCAATGCCAAGACGGTGTTGTCCTATTTGGGCAGTTATAACTCTACAGGAATGGCTTTTGATGCTGCCGCCATGTTTAATGATACGGCCAAGAATATCAGTTTGTCCTTGGTGTTTAAGAATATGGGGACGCAGTTTTCTACTTATAATAGAGATGGAAACTTGGAGCCGCTGCCCTTTGATTTGCAGGTTGGTTTTGCCCACAAATTGCGCTATATACCCTTGCGCTTTTCGGTCATTGTACACAATATTCAACGTTGGGGAATTGTATACGATGACCCCAACAATCAGGATCAACAATTGATTACCAACAATACCAATCCTGCTCCCAATAACAATGCTGGCAAAGTAGTAGATGATATTTTTAGGCATCTGATTTTTAATATCGAAATGCTCTTTGGCAAGAAAGGAAAGCCAGAAGTATTTAGAGTAGCAGCAGGGTATAATCACATGCGCCGTGGCGAATTGGGTATTGCTACCCTCAACAACCTTTCGGGATTCTCCTTTGGCTGTGCCTTGAGAATCAAACAATTTCAGTTGGATTATGGCTTTGGGAGTTATCATGTAGCAGGAGCCGCTCACCATTTTGGATTGTCCATCAATCTCAACCAACTCTTGCTAAATGGGCGCAAAAAGAAAGCAGAATAAATATTGAAAATCAGTTTCTTAGTAAAAGTAGCCTAGAAAATTAGATAAAAGAAAAGCTATTGCCTTTTGTTAGAAAGGGATAGCTTTTTTGGTGTTTATACGCATTTTTATAAAAAGATTGCTCCAATTGAAGCTTCCTTGTACAACAAATTTGGATAGCTACTAATAAATGTGTACTTTTGCAGGCACTTTTAGGGCGAGCTTTGTAGTAAACAACGTAAACTTTTGGAGTGATTTTTTAACAATATTTATTAACCTTTTAAAAACCAAGTATTTTCTAATATGGAGAATCTTGAAAACACAAACAACGAAGAAAACGTTGTTGAAAACACGGATGCAGTAGAACCTACAGCAACTGTAGAAGCTACTGAAACACGTGAGCAGGAATCTGCACATGATGACTTTGACTGGGACAAAGGTGCCAAAGGACACTTGAACTATGAAGATAGTGTGATTGAGGAGTATGAGAATTTGTACGACAGTACTCTAAGTTCTATCAAAGAATTCGAAATTGTTGCTGGTAAAGTAGTATTCATCACAGCTAGTGATGTCGTACTAGACTTGAACAGTAAATCAGATGGGTTGGTTTCTCGTACAGAATTTCGCGATATGCCCGACCTAGCTGTTGGTGATGTAGTAGAAGTATACGTTGAAACAAGAGAAGATAAGAGAGGACAATTGGTATTGTCTCGTCGCAAAGCTAAATTGTTATCTGCATGGGCTAATATCGTTTCTTCCTTTGAGGAAGGTACTGTTGTAACAGGTACGGTTATTAGCAAAACCAAAGGTGGTTTGATTGTAGATATTGATGGTTTAGAAACCTTCTTACCAGGTTCTCAAATTGATATTCGCCCAATCATTGACTATGATGCCTATGTTGGTAAAACAATGGAATTCAAAGTAGTTAAGATTAACGAATCTATCAAGAATGCTGTAGTTTCTCACAAAGCATTGATCGAAAGCGACCTAGAAGAGCAACGCCAGGCAATCATCTCTAAACTAGAAAAAGGACAAGTACTAGAAGGTACGGTTAAGAACTTGACAGACTTTGGTGCATTCTTGGACTTGGGTGGTGTAGATGGTTTGTTGTACATTACAGATATTTCTTGGGGACGTATCAAGCACCCAAGCGATGTACTAGAAAATGGCCAAAAATTGAACGTTGTTGTATTGGATTTCAATGATGACAAAAAACGTATCTCTTTGGGTCTAAAACAATTGCAACCACATCCATGGGATGTATTGGCAGAAGACATTCAGCCCGGTTCTGTTGTAAAAGGTAAGATCGTAAACATCGAGGATTATGGTGCTTTCTTGGAAGTAACTCCTGGTGTAGAAGGTTTGATTCACGTTTCAGAGGTTTCTTGGAGCAGCCAGCCTATCAATTCTCGCGAATTCTTCAAAGAAGGAGACGAGCATGAGGCTAAAGTGGTAACTATTGACCGTGAAGACCGCAAAATGTCTTTGAGTTTGAGAAAACTACAAGAAGATCCTTGGACTCAAATCGAAGAAAAATATCCTAAAGGTTCTTCGCACAAAGGTGAAGTTAAAAACTTGACTCCTTATGGTGTGTTTATTGAATTAGAAGAGGGTATTGGTGGTATGATCCACATTTCTGATCTTTCTTGGACTAAGCGTTTTGCACACCCTGCTGAATTTACTAAAGTAGGTGCTGAATTGGATATTATCATCTTGGATATTGACAAAGACAGCCGCAAATTGTCTCTAGGACACAAACAATTGGAAGAAAACCCATGGGATACTTTTGCTGATGTATTCCCAGAAGGTTCTACACACGAAGCTACTATCTTGCGCCGTGATGATAGAGGTGCTATTGTATTGTTGCCTTATGGTTTAGAGGCATTTGCTCCTATCCGTCACATCAAGAAAGAAGACGGTACACTAGCTGAAGTAGATGAGCAATTGGTGTTCAAAGTAATTGAGTTCAACCGTGACGACAAGCGTATCTTAGTATCACACTCTCGTTACTACTCTGATGCTAAACGCAGTGAAGCGCAAGCAGAAAAAGATGCTCAAAGAGCAGAAAAACAAGCTGCTAAACAAGCTGTGAAGCAAGTTAATTCAAGCAACGAAAAGAGTACACTAGGTGATTTGAGTGCTTTCTCTCAATTGAGAGAGCAGTTGAAGAACGAAGACAACGAGGATGAAAAATAAATCTGTGTATAAATAATGTACAGATGGAATTAATCCTGTAAAAATAGAGAGGTGCAACGATAGTTGTGCCTCTTTTTTTGGTGTATAAGTAGTCAAATGCAAATAAATTAGAGACTTAATTGTTATCTTTGGACTAATTTTAGAAGAGACAATATTCTAAAATCTATTTCATCAAAAACAAAAATACAACCATGAAATTTCAACTGTTGCTAATCGCTTTATTGAGTGCTTTATTGTTTGCTTCTTGTGCCAAGGAAGAACCCAACTGCAGAGATAATACCTTTGGTGTTTATGAAGGCCAAGACAATAATGGCCAAGAAGGGTCTATGGAACTCCAAGTAGGAGCTGGAGAGAAAGGCGTAATTGCTGTAACATCTGTAGCCAATCCTGCTACACCAGGTACACCTCTTGTTTTTAATTTAACAGGAGAGTTTAACGAAAGCTGTAGTATTTTGACGATTCCCGAGCAGCCATTTTTTATCGGAACTATCTCTGGGTCATTCACTTTGGTAGATGATGTATTGAATGGTACAGTGACCAATGATAGTGGACAGAGTTTTGCTTTGGTCTTAACTAAGAAATAAGCTCTAATCTAGTCCAAGTATACAGCAAGAGCCATCTCTATTATTTAGGGATGGCTCTTGTATTTGATTATTGATAAAAGCAAAAAAATTAAGCTCCAATATTCTCTTTGTATTTTACCATTTGTTCTTTTCCATCTTTTCTATTGGTAGAAAAAGAACCACTTTCGGCACTTGTTTTTTTGTAATGAAAGTCATTGCCTTTAGAATTCACAGGATTTGGCAATTGCAATGCCGCCCCTTCTTTCCAGCGTTTTTTCTCTCCTGTCATTTTATACACATCCAATCCTCCATAACCTTGTGGCTTTTCAGAACTAAAGTACAATTCATTGGCTTGTTGGTAATAATAAGGAGTAATGTCATCTCCCTTGCCATTAATTCTTGTTCCCAGATTATAAGCACGGGTAAAATTTCCTTCAATTGTTCTTATCGAATACCAAATATCATAACCGCCTTGTGTACCGGGAAGGGTAGAGGCAAAGTAGAGTACCTCTTGGCCATGTTCTGTGATGCCAAGGGTAGGATGGGTACTAGAATAGCCCACACGATTAACATTAGGGCCTAGTTTTTTGATGTCAATAATTTCTCCATTTGCTGCCAAGCGACCCATAAATATCTTGTGTTCCGCTTTGCCAATTTCTTGTTGAGCAAAATAAACCGTTTCACCATCGGGGGCTATAAAAGGCGAAGAGCTGTTAAAAATAGGATTGCCTACCGAACCACGCAATAACTCTATACGATTGTCTGGATAGATTTTTTTGATACAAGTGCCTTGTGGTGTTTGGCATTCAATCAAACCAACATCATACTTGCTCATCTTGGTGATGGCTCGATATATAGTTGCTTCTTCTCCTTCTTTATCTTCAAAATAACCCAATGTCCAATTGGATGTTTTTTCTCGTTCCTTTAAGATTTTTTGGCAAGTTTGTAAATGCTGTTGAGCCAAATCTATATACTGATTCTTAGATTCGTTGTTATTATCAATATAAGACTGAAAATGTTGACTAGCCAACACATAATCTCCTTGATATTTTAAGGACAAGGCATATTCATAATGAATAAGGGGAAACTCATCTGCTTTTTGTAGTAGGGGTTCTAAGGTTTTTTTGCTGATGGCATAATCCTTAGCAGCTAGGGCTGTCTTGCCCAATCGATATTGATTTTTTGTTTTGGAACGTTTACGCATATCTTTGAGCGCTGTGTAATAAGGATATGCCTCTTGATAAAGGCCATCTTCATAGAGTTGCTCTGCCTCTTGCATCACCACTCTGAGGGGTTGTTGTTTTATCTTTACAACCTCTTCATTGTTGAGTTGAGCCAATGCAATCTGACAACAAAATAGGCTTAATAAAATGATTAATTTCATTGTTTAGAATAGTTGTGATAAAAGTCGAAATATTTAAACATCTAACAAAAAGACGAACAGTTCCTTTGGGCCATGTGCTCCATTAACCAAGGTCTTCTCAATGTCGGCTGTACGGCTATTGGTAGACGCAAAGCAAAGCATAGAAGGCCAGTTGGTTTCTCGTGCTGTTTGTAGACTTAAAATTTCTTTAAGATGATAAATAATTTGATTGGGAGTAGCAAGTACTAAGTGTACAGGAGGTACAATAGATAAACTTCTACCAGAAGCAGTACTGCTACTTAACAAGACACTACCTGTTCGAGCAACTAAGGCTTCACAAGTGGTTAGACTAGCAGGAACATGCAGTGGGGCAGTTACTTCTTTTTGTAGTGGAATAGGAGTGGTGCCTAGCAACTGATGAATGGCCTGTTCCTTGCAGTGAATGGCATCCCATTGGCGATGGTGGGATAAACTATGCAGTTGTTCTGTGAGATCTTGTATAGAATCACAGTAAACAAAACGCCCCCCATTGGCCGTAAATTGCTGGGCAAAAACAACTTCCAAGGCATCTTCTGCCTCAAAGAATAAATCGCCTTTGGAGGCATTGGGATAAGGCAGTTGTTCAGAGCGATCCACTCTTTTTTTTAACTTATTTAATATGCGGTCTCTCGAAGAATCCACGTTTTATTTTTCTATTCAATAATCAGTAATACCACTTAAGTAGTCGTTCAAAATTCTTTACAACAAAAAACGGATATTTTACTTCGTGAGCCCTTCGGGGTTCCTCCAGCTCATCGTTGAAAATACTCGCCTTAGCCCGCTAAGGCTGCGTTTTTCGCCTTGATCTGAATAAAAATCTTCCATTTTTTAACTTATAATTAATTTTGTCCACCTACTTAAAACAAATAACAAATAGTCTATTCAAATCCTTGATAACCTATTCATTAGGCACACAAGATAGGGTTTTTGTAGGAAGTTGTCTAAGAAGTTTTGTTTAAAAACTAGTAGTTTAACTACTTAAGAGTTTTTTGCAGCTATTTTTATGGTGTAAAATAGAGCAAATCTTACCAATAAGAAGGCATAAAAAAAGTCTGAGTAAGATGGCTCACTCAGACTTTTGGGTAACATATTATTTGTACTATTCTAATGACTTTCGTCAGGTAGATCATCTGTATCTAACAAAGTATCTACACCATTGTTATCACCAGCAGCTTTTTCGCCATTTTCTTCATCGGGCACATCATCATAGGCACGCTTGCCAATAAGGTGCTCTACATCTGCACGCAATAGTACTTCCTTATTGAGCAATTCACTAGCCAACAATTCCAGTTCTTTGCGCTTTTCTTTTAATAATTGCAAAGCACGGTTATATTGTTCATCAATGATTTGACGAATTTCTTGGTCAATCAATTGTGCTGTATTCTCCGAATACGGTTTGGCAAACTGATTGTTTTTCATCATTTCATAATAAGAAACATTACCTACCTTATCATTCATACCATAAATCATTACTAGATTGTAGGCATGTTGTGTTACACGATCCAAGTCATTTTGTGCGCCTGTCGAAACTTGGCCAAAGATGATTTCCTCTGCTGCACGCCCTGCCAATAAACCACACATCTGATCCAGTAGATGTTGGCGAGGTACAATATGTTTTTCTTTGGGCAGGTACTGTGCATAGCCCAACGCTGTCAATCCACGTGGTACAATTGTTACCTTTACCAAAGGGTGAGCATGTTCCAAAAACCAGCCACTAATAGCATGTCCTGCCTCGTGATAAGCAATAACCCGTTTTTCTTCTGGAGAAATAAGCTTGTTCTTTTTCTCCAAACCACCAATTACTCTATCAATAGCCTTGTTGAAATCAACCATTTCTACCTCTGTCTTGTCATAACGGGCAGCAATTAGAGCGGCTTCATTACAGATATTGGCAATCTCTGCACCGGCAAAACCCGGTGTTTGCATGGCCAATGTTTTGGCATCTACATTGTCGCTGATTCGGATTGGTTTTAGGTGAACCTTAAAAATTTGTTCTCTTCCTACCAAGTCAGGCTTGCCAATACCAATTTGTCGGTCAAAACGCCCTGGGCGCAACAGTGCTGTATCCAAAATATCTGGACGGTTGGTAGCTGCTACAAGGATTACCCCTTTGTCGGTACTAAACCCGTCCATTTCTACCAATAACTGGTTCAATGTATTCTCCCGCTCATCATTGCCTTGCATAGAGTTGCGGCCTCTGGCACGACCAATGGCATCAATCTCATCAATAAAGATGATACAAGGAGCTTTTTCACGTGCTTGGCGGAACAAGTCACGTACACGAGAGGCTCCAACACCCACAAACATTTCAACAAAATCAGAACCTGAAATACTGAAAAATGGTACATTGGCTTCACCAGCTACTGCTTTTGCCAGTAATGTCTTACCCGTACCGGGAGGGCCTACCAGCAATACCCCTTTGGGGATTTTACCACCCAAAACGGTATATTTCTTAGGATTACGCAAGAAATCAACCACTTCCATCACCTCTTCCTTGGCTTCATCTAGTCCTGCCACGTCCTTGAACGTAACATTTACTTTGGTGTCTTTGTCAAATAGTGTTGCTTTGGAGCGACCAATATTAAAAATTTGGCCACCAGCTCCACCACCGCCACCACCAACGCGGCGCATGAAGAATATCCAAATAGCAATCAGTAAGATGAATGGGAACAACCAAATGATAATACCCGTTAGCGTGCCTTTGGTTTCGGCAGTAATCAAAATGTCTTCCGCATCAGGGTTTTCGGCTAAGTACTGCTTCTTGCTCTCCTCAATTTTATCCATAAAATTTTGAGAAGAAATAATGGTGTATTTGTAGTGAGGGCCTGTGTTGTTCATGCCCATAGTAGAACGAGAAACTTTTTTGTAGGCTTCTTCGTCTAGTTTTTCTTTGGCAATGTAAATTTCTGCGTGTTTGGCATCCTCGCCAGTGGTTACAACCACAATTTTACTAACATCTCCCTTCTCAATTAAGCTCTTGAGCTTTGCCATGGTAATATCAGGCATGGTGCCCGTGAGATTAAAAAAGTTAAGGGCAAGCACCACCACCGCAATAATGCCATAAAACCAATAGGCATTAAATTTTGGTTTGTTGCTTGGTGAATTTTTTTGTTCCATTTTAATATAATAATGATAATTAATACCTCGTGTGGGTTTTCAACTTCCTGTAATAAAGCTAAAAATATCTTTGCTTTAATTGATTATCAAACTTCATGAGTCTTTGGTTCGTTGTTTGGTAATCAATTAAATATGATTTTACGAAGCAGTGAAAAATAGTAAATTGTTGCAAGATAAACACAAGTAAATTATTGAGGTATAAACCAACCAAATAGGCTGCCTGTGCTTGTTTATAGGCTCATGTCTTGTTGCTTACTTTGACAACTATAAAACCCTCAAAAAGTTGACCTGAAATACAGAATCAAATTGCTTTTGGGGTTAATGAAAACTTAAATTAATCGTCGTAGCTGGTAATTTTGGCATCGCTCCACAAATCATCCAAGTTGTAGAATTCTCTTTTCTCCTTGGAGAATACATGAACTACCACCGAAAAGTAGTCTAACAAGAGCCAATTGCCGGGAGTGCCTTCAGAGTAATTGGGACGGATGCCAAATTCATCGTATACACGACGTTCTACATTTTTTAGAATCCCTGCAATTTGTATGTTAGAAGTACCATGACAAATGATAAAAAAATCACTGCTGGCCTCTTCTAAGTGGCGCATATCAAACAAGACAATGTCTTTTCCTTTATTATCTTGCATAGCGTCAACAATAAGGGCATTTAGTACGTTGGGTTGTGGAGCATTTTGTTGCAAAGCAGAAGTTTGATTAGTCAATACTCTAAATTTTGATGAAGAATTATTTGCGTCTTGAACAGTATCTAAAATAGAAATTCGGAAGAAAAATCTACTTTTGAACTATTATACGCATAAATAGAACAAAAAGATACTTTAAAAAACGTTTATTTTGGATATAAAACCCATTTTTTCTAACAGCCTTTTTATCGGAAAAGTTGCAATCTACAAAACAAGCTTAGATTCGACCAATACTCAAGCCAAATTGTTATTGTCAAAAAGCAATCCAATAGAAGGAACTGCCATTTATGCTGGTTATCAAACAGCAGGCAAAGGACAATTTGGCAGTTCTTGGCAAAGTGTGCCCAATGAAAATATTTTATTATCTATTATTCTATATCCCAAATTTTTATTGGTAGAACAGCAGTTTCGTTTGCATCAAGTGGTGTCCTTGGCCGTATATGATTTGTTATCTACCTATCTTCAGCCTGTTGATGCCCTAAAAATCAAGTGGCCTAATGATATTTATTACCAGCACCAAAAACTAGGAGGTATTCTGATAGAAAACGAACTAAAAGGTGCTTACTTGGATAGTGCTGTCATTGGTCTTGGCCTCAATGTCAATCAGACTGTTTTCCCGGCATCATTGCAACGAGCCACGTCCCTAAAGCTTCAAACAGGCAATACGTATGACGTGGTAGATTTGATGGGAGAATTTTGTTGGTATTTGGAACAGCGTTACTTACAATTGCGTGGGCAGCAATATAAAATATTAGAAACCGAATATTTGCAATTGTTGTATGGTTATCAAGAATGGCGTTCTTTTCAAGAGGCCGAATCTGGCAAGCGTTTTAGGGGTAAGATTATAGGCTTGAATGCCAAGGGCTTATTGCAGGTACAAGCTGCCTCTAGCATTCAAACCTATAATTTAAAAGAGCTTATTTTTGAGTTTGAACAGTAGCACTATCTGGTGTTGTTGGCACAGATTCAGGGGCTTCCTCTACAGGCAGATAGAGTTCTCCTTCATCGGTAATTACCAAAGGTGATTCGGGGAAATCACTTTTAGAAAGTTCCTGTAGTTCTTTTAGGGCTTGTTTTTCTTCGTCCAATACAGGAATACCCTCGCCCAATTGTTTGGTAGAAACCACTTTGCCGCCTAAAAAACGCCCCTCTTTATCAAGCATGAGTTGAAAGATGGGGCCAACACCTTTGGGACCTCTCAAACTAAATTTTGCGTAGGTACAAAAATTACCCATGCTATAAGTAATAAATCTATCCTTATACACCTCTGCTGCTCTGGTTACATGAGGCCCGTGGCCTAATAACACATCAGCTCCTGCATCTATACAGTTGTGGGCAAATTTGTACACATTGCCTCTATTATAGCCCAAAAATATTTCATCTCTTCTAGGGGTATGGGTTGCTTTGGCCCCTTCTGCCCCTGCATGAAACGACACCAATACAATGTCACAGATGCTATCCAGATGGGCAACCATTTCTACTGCTTCTTGGTAGTTTTTCATACTAAAACAACCACTATTGGGGGCTGCTGCCAAGAATCCATATTTTACACCATCTTTCTCAAAGGTCGTGTAGGGCTTGTCTATAGAGCCGGCATAGTGCAGCCCCGAAGTATCGAGCACAGCAGCACTGGCCTTGCGCCCACCAGAGCCAAAGTCATTGGCGTGGTTGTTGGCAATACTCACCACATCAAAACCTGCTTTTTTGAGATGATTGGTGTAATGGGAGGGCATTCTAAAGGTATAACAATACCGTGGATCATTGCAAGATTTGGCTTTGCCTCCTCGGCCAATCACCCCTTCTAAGTTGCCAAATGTGAGATCAAAGGGCTGTAAGTATTGTTCTACACCATGTAGTAAGCCCACTCCGTCATTGGCAGGCAAGGTGCTGCTATTTGGATAATCTGTACCCAACATCATATCGCCCACAGCGGCTAAGTGAATGGTATCTATTGCTGGTGGTGGTGGCGGAGTGGGTGGTGTATCCACCACTGATAATGGTTCTGAGTTATTGTTGATTTCGGACTGAGCATCTGTTAATTCACAAGCGGTCATTAGAATTATCAAACTAAAAAAACTACTACAATATAAAACTATTTGCATGATCTGGTTTTGGTTATAATAATATGAAACTACACAAAAGTACCTATTTTTGAATCAAGAGTGGCCTTAGTCGCCCTGAATTTTATTATTGATGGTATCTTGTATATGCTTTAAACAGCTTCTCTAAAAAATTGGTTCTAATGAAAAATTTATCTCCTATTGTGGTGGTATGTGGATTATTAAAAGAGGGAGAACGCTTCCTATTGGTGCAGCGAGGCCCACAGCAAAGCCACCCCTTGCAGTGGGAGTTTCCGGGAGGAAAAGTAGAAGAATGGGAAGCGTATGCAGTGGCTTTGCAACGAGAGTGGCAAGAAGAATTGGGGGTAGAAATTGAGGTAGGACAGGCGCTTCCGAGTGTGGTGGTACACAAGGAAAACTTATCTATTGAGTTGTTTCCTTTTTACTGCCAGCTTGTCAGGGGAAACATTGTCTTATCAGAACATCTGCAAAAAGTATGGCTTAGTCCTCAAGAAGCATTGCAATTGGATTTGAGCAAGGGGGATAGAAAGATTATTGAAGGTTTAATTTTTTGATAATCAAATGTTTAGACAAATAAAAAAAGCGTAGCCAGCAATTCTCAAAATAGGAAAAACTAGTAATTGTACTTTGCTCTAAGTTTTTGCTACCTTTGCGCTATCAAAGCCCCTGTTTTTTTTAAAACTTAGGCGTATCTTTTGTGTTGAACTAGAGTAACTGCTATTAAGTACATTGTAACAAAAATTATTAAGCATTTTTAAGCGATTCTTTTTGCACTCTTGGGCGTTGAATGCTCGCCTTTGTAGCTAAGGCTACAAGGCTGCAAATCCGCAAGCGGTTCATTCCGTCAAATGTACTTTGGTACATTTGTCCTTCGGATGCACTCATTCATGCCTTCAAGAGCACTAAAAATAATCTGTAAAAATACCCACTTACTTGTGTTACAATGTACTAGACTACTAAAAAATAATTTGAATACTATGGCTAGAGAAGCAACATGCGTAATTATTGGCTCTGGGCCGGCGGGCTACACGGCTGCTATTTACGCTGCACGGGCAAACATGAACCCTGTGCTTTATACTGGAAAAGATCCTGGTGGACAATTGATGATTACTAACGATGTAGAGAATTTTCCGGGTTATCCCAATGGTGTGATGGGCCCTGAGATGATGATGGATTTGGAAAAGCAGGCGGCACGGTTTGACACGGAAATTAATAAAGGGGTAATGATTGAGAAAGTAGATTTCTCTGGTGATGTGCATAAATTGTGGACAGATGCAGGGGAGGAGATTCACGCACACAGTGTTATTATTGCTACTGGTGCTTCGGCCAAGTACTTGGGTTTGGAGTCGGAAAAAGAATACATGAACAAAGGCGTTTCTGCTTGTGCGGTATGTGATGGCTTCTTTTATCGTGGCAAGGAAGTAGGGATTGTAGGTGGTGGAGATAGTGCTTGCGAGGAGGCAACCTA
>CAYULH010000002.1:46920-142760 GCA_964445645.1 uncultured Aureispira sp.
GTACACATGTTTGTACGTAGAGACGAATTGCGTGCTTCCAAAATTATGCAGGAACGGGTATTGAACAATGATAAAATCAAAATCTATTGGAATACCGAAGTGCAAGAAGTACTAGGCGATGGAGAGGGCGTAACAGGTTTGCGTGTGCTCAATAACAAAACTCAAGAAGAAAGTCAAGTGGATGTCATGGGCTTCTTTGTCGCTATTGGACACACACCCAACACCAGCATCTTTAAGGATTGGTTGGAAATGGACGACACAGGCTATTTGATTACAAAAGCGGATAGTACCCACACCAATGTTCAGGGGGTATTTGCTAGTGGCGATGCACAAGACAAAGATTATCGTCAGGCAATTACGGCTGCAGGCACGGGGTGTATGGCTGCGCTAGATGCCGAGCGTTATTTGACGGGGCAGGGCATTATTTAGGTTTTTGTTATAACCTTACTTCGTTGGAAATCGTATCTAATTGATTATCAGATTATTACAGAACAGAAGCTAAATTGTAAAAGGCTGATAATCAACTAGATACAAGATGCTTTTTTATCTTTTTTGTAAAAAAGTAAAAAACCGAACCGTAGGTGAGCTCACGAGCGAACCGAGCCTGCGAGCTCACGAACAACGTGAGTAACAAAGCGCACTAATCCACGAAGTATTATTATAATAAACAACTATAAAAAATCCCTCTAAGCAATTTGCTTAGAGGGATTTGTCTTAGTGGCAATCTTGTCTGCTCTATGGTTATCCTTAGATGACAGTAGCAGCAGAAGCGAATAGTACAAGCGACAAAATAATCCAGAGTACAACGAGTATAATTGCAACTAAACTTACCCAGAATGCTACCGTAGCCAATACTCCACCACCTTGTTTCTTAGCAATAATTGCCAAAATGAGACCTACAATAGGAAATACAAAAGCAAAAACCAAAGCTAAAATTTCTAATGTAGTGGCTTCATTCGTACCATTCTTAGTCGCAATAATGCGTTTTTTGATACGAGTTTTTTGCTTATCATTGGTAGCTTTTTGTAGGCGAGCTTCCAAACGAGTCAATTTAGCCTGTTTGCGTGCTTGCTTTTTGAGTTCTTTTTTGGATAGCGTATTTTTCTCTACCGGTGTTTCTTCAACTACTTTGGCAGGAGCAACCGCAGCAGAAGTAAAGAATAAAAGCCCTAAACTAAGGATAAACAATGTAAATAACTTGTACGTACTTTTCATGATAGGTTGATTTTTTAAAATAAATTAAAATTACAATAAATGTGTGTTAAAAATGTTTGAATTATCGTTTAGCTTGTATTCTAAAGATAGAAGAATTTTATCATTATCTAAAAATAAAGTACAGTACAATCAGAATTAATAGAACTATACTAATCCAAAAAGCTAGAGTCGCCAACAGCCCTCCTCCTTGGTTTTTGGCAATAATGGCTAGAATAAGCCCTACAATTGGAATAAGAAACGCAAAAATCAACGCTAGAATCTCTAAGACCTGTAAATCAATGCCCATATTGGTCGTAATACCTGCATTTTTGGTAGCAACAATGCGTTTTTTAATGCGGGCTTTTTGTTGGTCATTCGCAGCTTTTTGTAGGCGAGCCTCTAGACGAGTCAGTTTAGCCTGTTGGCGTGCTTGTTTTTTGAGTTCTTTTTTGGATAGCGTTGTTTTTTCTACTGGTGTTTCTTCAACTACCTTGGCAGGAGCAACCGCAGCAGAAGTAAAGAATAAAAGCCCTAAACTAAGGACGAATAAAGTGAGTATACTTTTCATGATACATTAAATGTTTATTTGATAATGTCTACTATCTTGTAATAAACTCCTAAACAAAGAATTGAAGGTAGGGTTCACGCTTACTAGATTAAGCGTAAGGTTATCTCCAATCCAGCACAAAAGGCACTTGCTCAAAAAGCATTTTTAATTTTGGGATGTTATCTTTTTGTTGTTGCATACTTCTCCAAACACTATTATAAGGCAACAACATAAATTGTTGATATAAATAGTCGTAGGTTAATTTTTTTTGTTGTGGAATGGATTGTTTGTAGAAGCTGAGAGGTTTGGGTGGCAATAAAGTTTGTAGATAATCTATGGTAGGATTAGTTTGCACCTTTTCGCAAATTTCTAGCAAACGCCAGTAACGTTGATAGGCTTCTTTGCGACCTTTGACTAGGGCTGAACGTTGATTGAGCTGTAGCAAATCAAGGGTGTATTGTGCTCTTGCTTGGTTGCGTAGGCTGTTGGTTTTCTTGATAATATAATGTCCTGTTTCTAAATTTAAATGCCAATAATCTAAGGGATCATCTACTCTGGGGTTTAGGCAAAGAGCATCTTGATTGGCGGGTGGCACAAAGCTTCTGTCCTTGACCAAGGGAACAACTTGGGCACTATCAGAAGCTTGGAATATAGCAAACTGTGCGCCTTTGTATTGGGTATTGCAGGCTTGGCAGCTCCACAAATAATTCTCCCACACAAAAGTCAAATCAGGATAAAACCCTCTGGGGTAAAAATGATCAATACTGTTTCCCGCTTTGCCCTCGCAATAATGACAAAAGTGATTATGGACTTGCAATGCCTTTTCAATTCTATTAAAAGCAGCCTTTTGGGCATTGGTTTTCTTTTTGCCTAGCCACAATACCTTTGCTTGTTTTACTTTTTTATAATAACTAGGCAATTGGTCTATTTTGGCTTGTGCTTGTTTTAAATGTTGTTGCAGGCCATTTTTTAAGACAATTGGAGGGATTTGTTGCATAAGCAGAACTAAAAAGATGCCTTGTAAAGACCATATAAGAGGCATTTACAAGGCATTCTAGGAATGAATATTTATTGGGCAATTACAAAGGAATATTTCCATGTTTCTTGCGTGGCAATTGATCGACTTTGTTTTCGAGCATAGCAAAAGCACGCAACAATTTTTTGCGGGTGTCTTTGGGTTCGATTACTTCATCAACAAAACCACGGAAAGCTGCCTGATAAGGGTTAGCAAATTTATCGGCATACTCGGCTTCTTTTTCTGCTAGTTTGGCGGCTGGATCTTCGGCATTTTTGATTTCATTTCTAAAAATAATCTCACTAGCACCACGAGCACCCATAACGGCAATTTCGGCACTTGGCCAAGCATAATTCAAATCTGCACCAATGTGCTTAGAATTCATTACATCATAAGCACCACCATAAGCCTTGCGTGTAATCACGGTAACACGGGGTACAGTGGCTTCACAGAAAGCATAAAGCAACTTGGCCCCATTGCTAATAATGCCATTCCACTCTTGGTCGGTGCCGGGTAAGAAACCGGGTACATCTTCCAATACCAATAAGGGAATATTAAAACTATCGCAAAAACGTACAAAACGGCCGCCTTTCTTAGAAGAATCCACATCCAAACAGCCGGCCAATACCATAGGATTATTGGCCACTACTCCTATAGCACGTCCGCCCATTCGGGCAAAACCAACCAAGATGTTTTCTGCATAGTCCTTGTGTACTTCATAAAAGGAATTGGTATCTACAATATGCTCAATAACCCCACGCATATCATAAGGCACATTGGCACTATCGGGTAAAATAGTATTTAGAACCTCCCGTTCTTCATTGCCCACAGTGTACGGAACACGAGGTGTTTCTTCTTCGCAGTTTTGAGGAATGTAAGACAACAGCTTCTTGAGTTGGTTGATGCAGTCCATGTCATTGGGGGCTGTAAAGTGGGTAACTCCCGATTTGCTGGCATGGGTCATGGCGCCACCCAATTCCTCCGAGGTGACATCTTCATTGGTTACGGTTTTGACTACATTGGGCCCAGTAATAAACATGTAAGAGGTGTGCTCTACCATATAAATAAAATCAGTGATGGCAGGAGAATAGACCGCACCACCAGCACAAGGCCCCATAATGGCCGAGATTTGTGGAATGACCCCAGAGGCACGTGTATTTCTATAAAAAATATCGGCATAACCACCCAATGATTTGACCCCCTCCTGAATCCGTGCGCCACCCGAATCATTTAGCCCAATTAAGGGCGCGCCATTGCGTAATGCCATATCCATCAATTTGCAAATTTTCTCTGCATGGGTTTCGGATAGAGAGCCACCAAAAACGGTAAAATCTTGTGCAAAGACATAGATTAACCGCCCATTTACTGTTCCATAACCTGTTACCACACCATCGCCATAATAACGCTGTTTTTCCATCCCAAAGTCGGTACTTCTATGAGTAACCAACATGCCAATTTCTTCAAACGAACCTTCGTCCAATAAGAAGTGAATACGTTCTCTAGCAGTGAGTTTTCCTTTTTCGTGTTGTTTGGCAATTCTAGCTTCACCACCACCTAGCTTGGCTTCGGCTGTTTTTTGATGAAGAATATTAAGTTTATCTTGCATAATATATAGTAGTAGATTGGATAAATGTACCGTTTAAACTAAATTTGGCAACAAAGTTTATCCTTTTGCTGCAAAAAACCAAAGCAAGACCACACTAAATTGTGATTTTTTGCTTGTTTGAGCAAACATAGATGGAGTACTTTGCGTATAAATATATCTATTCTTATAGTACAACAGATTTTTTCTGTTTAGTTTTAGAATTGTTCAAAAATTATTTTGTAGAAAGGTAATATTTGCTTGGTTATTAAGGTGTTATAGAGAAGTTGGTTAGGTTTATTTTTTTTGATAATGATAATAGCTGGCTATTTTAAAGAATGAAAACTTACGAAATTTTATTCAAAAAATAAATATGCAAAAAAAGAAAATAGTGGTGTTGACAGGGGCAGGAATTAGTGCCGAGAGTGGAATCAAGACCTTTAGGGATGCCAATGGTTTGTGGGAAGGGCATGATGTGATGGCCGTTGCCTCTCCACAGGGTTGGAGGCGAGACAAAGAGTTGGTGTTGGATTTTTATAACCAGCGTCGAGCGCAATTGCAAGAAGTAGAACCCAATGCCGCTCATTATGCCTTGGCAGAACTAGAAAAAGCGTATGATGTTCATATTGTTACCCAAAATGTAGATGATTTGCACGAGCGAGGAGGTTCTACGCAAGTGTTGCATTTGCACGGCGAGCTCAAGAAAGTGCGCTCAACGGTAGATCCGACCTTAGTTTATACCAGAGAAACGGCCGTGCAGTTGGGCGATCGTTGCGAAAAAGGGAGCCAACTGCGTCCTCATATTGTTTGGTTTGGGGAGGATGTGCCACTGATTGGGGCAGCAGCCGAATTGGCCATGGATGCCGATATTTTTATTATCATAGGCACCTCTATGCAGGTGTACCCAGCGGCTGGATTGGTGGATTTGGCAGGAGAGTCGGTGCCCAAATACTTTATCGATCCCAAACCTGCTCTTGTTAATGTCCCCAACTTGCGGATAATAGAAGATAATGCGTCAACGGGCGTGCCCAATTTGGTAAAACAGTTGTTGGAGCAAGCCTAAATAGTTGGTGTGGCGGAGTGAGGCTGTCCAAAAAGGTGTTCTAACTACTTCAACCAACCAGCAGTACGAACATATTCTGACAATTGACCCACCTTATTAATCCCCAATTTGGAATAGATATGTTTGCGATGTGTTTCTATGGTGCTAGTACTTCGATGGAATTCTTCTGCTATTTCCTTGATTGATTTGCCTGTAGCAATGAGCAATGCCACTTCTTTCTCTCTTTTGGTAAGAGGAGTATCTTTGTTTTTTTGGGGGGTATTTTGGGCAATACTCATAAGAAACTCTATTACCCGTTCGTCATAGTAGGGGGTACCATCCATTACACCCTTGATAATGTCTATCAACTCCTCATTATCAATATCCTTTATTATATATCCCTCTACACCCAATTCCATTGCTTTACTAGCTTCCTCTATTTCCAGATAAGTGGTGAATACTAAAATTTTGATGGCTGGGTACAATTCTTTTACCGCTTTGGTAGCCTCTATCCCGTTCATATCTTCCATAACAAGATCCATCAAAATCAGATCAGGTTGCTTTATTTTTAGTTTTTCTAATAGCATAGTACCATTCAGAGCCTCCTCAATGACTTCAATATCTGAACTAGCATTCAAAATATCCTTTAGGCCGTGCAGTACTGATGGGTGGTCATCTACAATAAAAGTGGTGATCATGGTCTAATTTTGTTTTAGGTGTGAATAATTATGTTGTATGTATAAAATGTTGTTGTACAGTTCATAAACTGGTATTAAGTAGGTGCAAAAAAGTAACCGTACAATAAAAAATGAGAGATTTTTTCTCAGATCGAGGCGGAAAACACAGTCTTAGCGAGCTAAGACGCGTATTTCCAACGAAGAGCTGGGGAAAAAGAATCATTTTTTAGTCCGTTTAATTTTTGGAGACTACTTAAACCATCGGAATCTGTACATTAATACAAGTACCTGCTTTGGGGTGTGAATCTACCTGAATGGTTCCTCCCAATGCCTCTACCCGTTTACGCATATTTTTCAGTCCAATCCCTTTGTAGGGGATTTGGACATCAAATCCCAAACCATTATCCTCAATCATTAGGGTGATTTCTTCGGCATTCTGGTTGATTTGTATGGTTACTTCTGTAGCTTGAGCATGTTTAAGAATATTAGTCAAGGACTCCTGTACCGTTCGATATAGAGCCAGTTCTATTGCACGAGACAATTCCACCGCTTCTCCCATATAATTAAAAATTATCTCTATTTGTTTTTTGGGGAGCGTCTGAACGAACATTACCAATTTCTCAATCGCATGTTGTAGATTAAAGGAGAACTGCCCACCCGTATTCATTTGGTGGCTAATGCGTCGCATTTCGCTGGCCGTTTGTGTGATGAGATCGCTCATAGTTAGGTGTCTTTCCCGATAGGTCGGGTCATCTACCAAGCCCTTATTGGAGCTGTGCTGCATTCGGAGCAGTGCCAAAAAAGTACCCAGTGTATCGTGTATTTCTCTGGCCAGTAGTTTTCGTTCTTTTTGCTCTGTTGCTACGATGGCTTCCAATAGTTCCTCCCCTTTTGTTTTGACCAAATCACGGATTTCTTGCTGGTGCAAGAACGCTTTTTGTCGCCGCCACCACAATGCCCCCAACCCACCCAAGAGCAGGACACCAACCAATAGTACTAGATAAAATTGCTTGGTTTGGAGTTGATTCTCTAAGCTAATTCTTTCATTCTCTGCGTTCAGTTGTTGTATCTCTTTTTCTTGTTGTAAATTGTCATACAGGGCTTGTGCTTCTGCTATTTGCGTGGTGTTTTCTACATTGTACAAACTATCTTTGATGCTGGTGTATTGCTCGTACCAGTTGAGGGCTTGGGTGGTATTTCCTGCATATTTGTTGGTTTCGTAGAGGCCGTATAGGGCTATGCCTTGTTCATAAAACATGTTCAACGCTTGACTTGTATTTAGGGCTTCTTGATAATGAAAAACAGACTGCTTAGAATCTTTGAGCGAAAAAT
Organism: uncultured Aureispira sp.; assembly: GCA_964445645.1. Taxonomy (GTDB): domain Bacteria; phylum Bacteroidota; class Bacteroidia; order Chitinophagales; family Saprospiraceae; genus Aureispira. Next base: position 54,310 of record CAYULH010000002.1, read on the forward strand.
AAACCTCCCCCAAAAAATTGTTAATCATCACCAAATTAAAATAATCCTCTTGTTGTTGGGCCGTTTGGAAAGCAGCCTTAAACAGTTCTAATGCCGCTGGGTAGTTTTCTTTTTTTAATTGAAGGTTTCCTAAGTTCAATCGTGTATTTAAGGCAACACTCGGATTAGGAAATTTGGGTAGTAATACCAAAATCTGATTCAGTAAGGTGCTTGCTTGTTCATATTTTTGTTGAGCAATGTAAACACCTGCTACATTACGCCACACGTCTAGCAATTCGGCAGTATCTCTATTGTTATTATAATATGCTTCACATTTCTGATAATACTCTAGGCTTTTCTCATACTGATTCTGATTGAAATAAACACGTGCAATATTGTGCTGTACATCAACTAATCCTTGTTGGTCGCCTATTTTTTCCTTTAATTTGGCACTTTTTAAATAAAAACTTGTTGCTTGTTTCCATTTGCCTTCGAGCATGTATACAACTCCAATATTTTGATAAGCTCTACTTTCAGTAAAAGTATCTTTGATACTTTGAGCGAGTTGTTGATTGTTTTTATAAAGTTCTATTGCCTTTTCATATTGTTCTTCTCTAGTATATAAGTTACCTAATTGTTGTTGTAAGGCAATGGTATCTTTAGTATTTGCAGCACAACTTAATCCTTCTTTTAGATAGGTGGTTGCATTCAGATTAGTGGTTACTTTTAGTAAATTGATACAAAAATCTACACAAAAACCTGCCTGATATTGTTTATTCAGTTGGTAGCCTTCTTCAAATAAAGCTAATGCTTCCTCGTCTTTATATTGACTGTAAGCCAATAATCCTTTGGTCAATAATAAATGAACCTTGATAATAGGAAAATTTCGTTGGTTCAATTGTTTTTCTACAATCGTGATATGACTAAGTGCTGTGCTATCCTTCCCTTGTTTTCGCAAGGCATCTGCCAATAACAAATGTGTGGTTAGGGATTTTTGAGGATTTGTACTAGTTTGATCCAATAGTTGATACAAACTATCTATTGTAGTTGCATATAGACTATGTGACCATAATAAAAAGAATATGTAATAGAATTTTAGTTTCATAAAAAAGTTATTGTTTGGGTGAGCTGCTAATCACCACCATGATGATTAACAGCCCATTGTTTAGGGATAAATATCTTATTGTTTTCTATCTCCTCTCTGCTCCAGCAAGCTTAACAGATGGCTGTACTACAGGTCTAAGCGGTCCCGTTTTAGCCTGCACCGGCTCTGGCAGCTCCACCGTCAAAGTATACTCCGTATCATCCTCCGACAACTCCTGCTGCTTGGTTTCAATGGTTATATCAAAATACAAGCTTCCGCCAGCACTTGGGGTATAGGCCACTGTGGGCGCAATGGTTGTTTGTTTTTGGATGGCCTCATAAGTAGTGGTTGCGGTTGCTTTTTCGTCTGTTACCACGCTGGCATAGTCCTGAATATAAAATTCGAGGCTATAATTCTTGCTTTTAGTGTTGTAATACAATTGTACCTCCTTTGCCTCTACCTCTACAAATCCATTGTTTGAATCCATGTTCTTATTTATTTTTTATATGAATAAAACAAGGCTTGGAAAGTCTAGGATGTTCTTATTCCTTCCCAATCCTTCATGAATTCTAAATATACCTCAATTTTTGCAATGCTTATACTGTTCTTATTTGTTCCTTATTATCTACTACGCAAATATATACTATTTATTTTAGATTTGCATTCCCCCAAAATGGGGAATTTGATGCACCATTTTGGGGGAATTTGCAGGATTTGGGGGTGATTTTTTCTTTTAAAGTCGCACTTTCTAAATAATAATCTGCTGCTTGTTTCCATTTGCCTTCAATAAGATAGACTCCTCCAATATCTTGATAAGAATTACTTTCTACTAAAGTGTCTTTGATGCTTTCTGCAAGTTGTTGATTGTTGTTATAAAATACTAGAGCTTTTTCATATTGCTTTTCTCTGGTATATAAATTACCAAATTGCCTTTGTACTGCAATTGTATCTCCAATAGCTGAAGCACAGTTGAGTCCTTTTCTTAGATATTCTTCTGCCTCTAAAGTAGCTGTCACTTTTGATAGATTAATACAAAAATCCACACAAAAACCTGCTTGATATTGTTGATTGAGTTTGTATCCTTGTTCAAATAAATCTAAGGCTTCTTCATCTTTGTATTGGCTGTAGGCCAACAATCCTTTAGTTAACAGCAAATGAACCCTGATGATTGGGAAGTTGTGTTGTGTAAGTTGTTCTTCTACAATTGCTATATGATTGGCAGCTTCTGCATCACTACTTTGTTTTCGTAAAGCATCTGCCAATTGCAGGTGTGTGGTCAGGAATTCTTGAGGATTGCCTTCAGTTTGATTCAGTAGTTGATGCAAACTATCAATGGGTGTTCCATGTAGCTGATATGACCATAATAAAAATAATATGTAATAGAATTTTAGTTTCATAAAAATTTATTGTTTGGGTTAGCTGTTAATCATCATAATGATGATTAACAGCTCATAAATTAGGGATAAATTCCTTTACGTTTTCTATCGTCTCCTTCCGCTAGAAAACTTAATAATTGGTGGTGTACGCACCACAGGATCATTATTATTCGCTTGCTTCCCTTGTATAGCAGGCAACTCCACAGTAAGCGTATATTCCGTATCATCCTCCGACAACTCCTGCTGGTTGGTTTCAATGGTTATATCAAAATACAAGCTTCCGCCAGCACTTGGGGTATAGGCCACTGTGGGCGCAATGGTTGTTTGTTTTTGGATGGCCTCATAAGTAGTGGTTGCGGTTGCTTTTTCGTCTGTTACCACGCTGGCATAGTCCTGAATATAAAATTCGAGGCTATAATTCTTGCTTTTAGTGTTGTAATACAATTGTACCTCCTTTGCCTCTACCTCTACAAATCCATTGTTTGAATCCATGTTCTTATTTATTTTTTATATGAATAAAACAAGGCTTGGAAAGTCTAGGATGTTCTTATTCCTTCCCAATCCTTCATGAATTCTAAATATACCTCAATTTTTGCAATGCTTATACTGTTCTTATTTGTTCCTTATTATCTACTACGCAAATATATACTATTTATTTTAGATTTGCATTCCCCCAAAATGGGGAATTTGATGCACCATTTTGGGGGAATTTGCAGGATTTGGAGGTGATTTTTTCTTTTTTGGAGTGGAGTATTGCCCAAATTCATCTGTGCTTGGAGGGTGATTGTGGAAAAAACCTTGGAATACTGCGAAAAAGATTGCATCAAGAATTAAGCATACATTAAAATCGTCCATTCCTATTAGACTTATGGTACTTCTGTACTTAGGGGGGTGACTCTTGTGTTTTAGGAGCTTATCTTTCTATTTTAAAACAAAAAGATTTAAAAAATACAAACCAGCCTCTCCAATACGGTGCAAACACTTTTTTGTTTCAACAAAAGCTATCAACTTCTACTAAAACTAAAAAAAACAGCCTAAAATTACTTTTTTTTACGTTTTAAAACATTTTGTTTGTTTTAGTTTTTAATTTAAAAACATTTTGTTTTACATTTGTATACAGACAGACATTACAGACACTAGAAAAAGTATTAGATATGATGATTGTAAACAAAAATGTACCCGTGGTGGTCAAACGTGCAGTGGACAACAGTCTTCAACAATTTAAGCGTATTGCAAAACAGATTTGGGTTCGGGTAGCCTTTTTCAGCTTATTGATTTTGTTGTTAACACAAAAAGAATTTAGTATCCAATTTACCATTGGCAATGCTAACCAACAGACAGCCAGTATAGTAGAGCCGCAGCCCGCTCCGCCCAAGGCTTATGCTACCACAGTGGCCCACCAAAGCCCACCCAATAGACCCAAGACTTGGTGGGAAACCATTCGTGACGAAAAGAAAGACATTCGCCAACAGCTTAATTTGGCCAATGCCGCTACGGCCGTTGGGGCAGCCCTCACGCCCGAGCAACAAAAACAAGCCATGCAGTATTCCAACTTGGGCTTTATTTTGAACCCCGGATATGCCAAAAAGCACCAAGTTGACCCTGCTATTGTGGCCGCCAAAAACAAATTGTGTCTCGATTATATTGCTCGTTATAGCAAGACGGCTCAGGAGGAAGCAGATTTGTTTAATATTCCGGCCAGCATCACCTTGGCGCAGGGCTTATTGGAGAGCAATGTTGGGGCCAGTTCCTTGGCAGCCAAGGAAAACAACCACTTTGGAATCAAGTGCCGCAAGAAGTGCATTGGTTGTCGTTGTGCCAATTATACAGACGATAGCAAGTACGATATGTTTAGAATTTTTGACTCTGCTTGGGAGAGTTTTAGAGAGCATAGCAAGCTGTTGGGCAACAAGCGTTACAAGCATTTGTCCAAGTTGCCTCGTACCGATTATGTCAATTGGGCGCATGGTCTGCAAGCTGCTGGTTATGCCACGGATAAAAAATATGCCTCCAAGCTGATTGCTATTATCAAAGCCTTGAACCTAGATCGTTTTGATCGTTAATGTACCCACTTTTAATGTCTCCTTATTATGATTGAACAAATTAGCAGCTATCTGCAGCGTATTGGTGTGGAGCATGGAATTGATAAAAAACACCACGCACTTTACTTTGATGTTTCTACCTCCAAAGGCACTTGGCAATGTCTAATTTTGGTATGCCAAAACAAAGATATGCGAAATGGTCTGGGCTTCTATTCTACCCTGCCGATACGAGTACCACAGCTCCTCCGAAACCAGATGGCGATGTTCTTGATGTGCCTCAATAATGATCGAATTTTAGGCAACTTTGAATTGGATCCAGAAACAGGGGATTTGCACTTCAAAACCTATATAGATTTTGACCACAATGGATTCTCCGAAAAAGCAGTAGAGCGCAATATGATGATAAATATTTCAATTATGCAAGAACATTTGCCCAAACTTACAAAAATGATAAAATGCGCTTAATCAACTCATTTACAAATAAATAAACATTTAAAATTCAAACTTTTTAATGCTGTGTTCTCAAAAAAAATAGTGCGTAGAACTTTTTTTTAAACTATTTTCACTTTTTCACCAACCATTCCGAAAAAGCGTTCGTTTTTAAGTATGTTAACACTCGTTATACAAAATAAAATTCTGAACAAAAAAAACATACCTGTACAACAATTCTTGAAACGTTGTCGTTTGGGTTACAGTAGCAAATTTTATTTTACAGAGTACTTTAGTATTTATAAGTAAAACGACTCACAATGAAGTATAACATTACAAAAAATGATTTAGTAAGCGACCTTTACGGAGAAACGGATTATTTGCAACGTATGGCAATCCAATCTGTAGAGCGTTGCGATAGTGATATAAGAGAAGCAAAAGCAAACCTCAAAGCAGCTAAAGATCTATTGGACGAAGCAGCTTTGCAACCACCAGATTTTGTTTTGCGTCAAGTGCTGAACTACAGCAAGCACTCTGCCTTAGAAACAGAGGTAAACTAGGAAAATTTACAACACCATTTTCCTTGCTATCTATCTAATCTAATAACACTATCAGATAGCAAAAAAGCTAGTCTGCTCTTGTAGCAAACTAGCTTTTTTTTGTTTAAAGGTAACAGCGCCATTGGTGCTATTCTTCGGCTTCTTTTGTTTCCATGCTCTCTACTACCTTCTGCACCTTTTCGGTCAACTTGATTAAATCTTCCTTGGTTTGTTCATCATTGGTACTTTCAAGCCCCTCTTTGGATTTTTCAACTTGCTCCTTCAAGCGTTTTGTTTCTTCCGATAATTGCGTCAATTCTTCTTGTTGCGCGCTATCCTTAGATTCTTCTCTTAACTTATCGAGCAACGCCCCCAATTTGTCGATGCTATCGTCATAAGTTCCTTCCTTGATTTTGTCTCCTTCATGCTTAAAGATATTCAAAATCCCTTTGACGGTTTGCTTGCCACTATCAATAACTTCACGCCCCATTTTTTGCTCCTCGGCACTACCAAATAACTGTGTATAGGCGACCCAGCCCACTACAAAAAAGAAGATCAATGTGATTAATTTTCCTATCATGATTTATTGTTTTAAATATTTATTTTTTTGTTTTATATTTATTGCAATAATTAAATTCTTGCGCCTACGCCTTCCGATTACAAACGACTTCTAGTAGAACGCTCTCTTTTCTTTCGATTTTTCGGTTTGTTTTTTAATAAATACCCTCGTTCATCATCATTTAGAAATGGAATTACCAAAGATACTGTGAACCCGAAATGACTAAAATTATCTTTCAATTCTTGGGCTTGATTTAATGGTGTTTGGTTGATGCTTTGGGCAAATGGACTGACCGACTCTGTAGGATGAAACTGATAATACGGGCGCAAACGCAACAAGTAGAAATAGTCCGCTCTCTGTGATTTCTTGAGCAAGAATCGAAGCCGAATAGCATAATCCAAGTACACTTCTGGCACAATTACATAACGCTCAATAGGCGTTTCATAATTCCCACCAAACGAATAGCGATAACGCTGCCCTCCCAAATGTAGTGCAGCTCCAACCGTAAAGTGTTGACGCACAAATGGCTTGTACCCTACTCTAGCACTAGCCGACAAGTAGTTGACCACCACCTCAGCACGCTCCTTTAGTTGGTTAGGATTGAGGCTGACTTGTTGAGATACCAAATTGCCATAAGCCAATTCTACCAAGGCATGTCTCGTATAACGCCCTGCCCCTAATCGGTAGCCGTGCCAGTTATTTTGCAAAGCAGCAACTGTATGATTTTCATTGGTATTAAATGTATTTATAATTTCATTACTTCCCTGCAAATTAATAGCTGCAAAATTATAACCTCCAAACATGTAATATTGCCCAGAGGCAATTGTAATACAACTAAACAACAAAGGGATAAACAACAATAAACGAATGAACATAACCATATTCTTAGGGGATAAACAAGTAGATTCGTACCATTAAATACAAGGCAAGGTATCTGGTCTAGTACACTGTCAGCAATCATAGCCTCACCAATCTAGAGCACAAAGGTATCTAGGAGTTGTCAAAGATACAAAATTGCTTACTTAACCAACAAGTAGCTTGCAATTAAAGCCAAAACAATGCCTAAAGCATTGAGTCGTGTCAAACGTTCTTTAAATAAAAAATAGCCCAAAATAGCGGAAATAGCTACTACTGCAATATTATTAACAGGATACACAATAGAGCCTTTCCATGTTTCTAGTGCGCGCAACAAGAAGTAAATAGAAAAGTAATTGGGTACGCCTAGCATAATTCCTGCGATAAAATTACGCCATGTTACACGCTGGCGCATTATTATAATACCTATAAAACCAAACAATCCTGCAAAAGCAAACAATACAATGGACTCTACGGCAGGTTTCATTTCATGAACAACATGTAGGTATTGCAAAATGATTTCTATAAATACAGAAATTAACAAGGCTAGAATGGGAAAAAGGAAAACGAGCGTGGGTACTTTTTTTTCTGCTGCTGGCACCACCACTTCCAAGGCTTCGGCAGTGCTGTCTGCATTCGATACGTTGGCCGGAATATTAATGAGTACAACCGAGCACAATGCCATTATAATTCCTAGTATAGTTAGGCTTGTGTAGGGATCATGGTAATACCAGATCGAAAAAGGCACAGACAAGCCAATAGACATGCGTTGTGCCACCGAGGCAATGGCTATCCCAAAATACTGTACGGTTTTGCCTACAAAGAAAAACCCACTAATAAATAACAATCCCAATACGATAATTATGGGCAACCAATCGGCCTCTAACATACCCACATTAAAGGGTATTGCGCCCAGCTCCAAACACCCTGTTACTACACAAGTAACATAATTGAATACAATTGCTTGAAAGTGATCTATATGGTAACGATCAAAGGATTTGAATATAATTCCAATAGCAATGGAGAAAATAACAGAAAGAATAATAAAAATCACGACAGTAAGGGTTTTCTAGCTGCTGAAAACTTCAACATTACTAATTAGATGATGGCTGATTGTAGTAATAAAACAAGGTGTTATCCAAAAGTTGTCTGGTATATTGATGATATTTTTTCTCTATAACAGGTGCTTTTACACCTTCCTCTACTCTACTGCCCCCCTCCAAAACATAAGCTTCATCCCAGACATTGGCCTCTAAAAAGGATTCCAACACTTGTCGCCCGCCTTCTACCAATACAGATTGAATTTTCTCTTGGTGTAAATAACTAAGCAATTGAGGCAAAAAAGGTTCATTGGCCGACAAGGTTACAAACCGTACCTGCTCCCCCCAATCAGGGGTGTTGGTTTGTGTAGTAAATACCCAAGTGGGCAAAGTACCATCAAACAACTTTAAGTGTCTAGGCAAACGCAATTGGCGATCAATCACCAATCGAAGCGGCTGCCGACCTTCCCAAAACCGATTATTGAGCCTAGGATCATCCAATAGAGCGGTATTGGTGCCTACCAAAATAGCCGTTTCCTGTCGCCGCCATTGGTGTACCAATCGTTGGCTAAAGGCATTGGAAATCAAAATTCGCTTGTTGGGATGCCCCATAAAACCGTCTTTACTTTGAGCATATTTCAATACAATATGTGGGCGTTGGTGCTGTACTGTGGTAAAAAAACGACGTACCAAGTAACGTGCTTCCTTTTCTAATACCCCTACAACAACCTCCACTCCTCGTTCTTTTAGCAAAGCAATACTCTGCCCACCCACTTTCTTAAACGGATCGGCACAAGCAATGACTACTCTAGCAATTTGTTCTTTCAGAATCAACTGTACACAGGGCGGTGTACGCCCATAATGAAAACAAGGTTCCAGCGTAACATATATGGTTGACTGGGGCAATAAATGGCGGTCGGCGGCCTTTACAGAAGCCACCGCATTCACTTCGGCATGGCCTTCGCCATACTGTTCATGATACCCTTCGCCGATGATTCGGCCCTCATAAACCAACACTGCGCCCACTCTAGGATTGGGGGCATTGTTCCCATTGGCATTGCGAGCAATATCAATTGCTCGCTGCATATACTGCTCATCTTTTGTTAGCATACGTGTATAGATTAAAAAAGAAAATGCCTTGAAGTGGCATTTTCTTTATTTTTTTCCTTGTTATAACAACGCAATGGATTATCGAATCCAGTCAAATCCTGTGTATTTTTGCAAGACAGTAGGAATTCTAATCCCTTCTGCGGTTTGGTTGTTTTCTAAAATAGTGGCCAAAATACGTGGAAGAGCCAAAGCAGAACCATTTAGAGTATGCGCCAAGTGATTTTTTCCTGTTTTGGCATCTTTATAACGCAATTTGAGACGATTGGATTGAAATACTTCAAAGTTGGAAACAGAACTTACCTCCAACCAACGTTCTTGAGCAGCCGAGTAGGTCTCAAAATCATAGGTAATGGCAGATGCAAAACCCAAATCCCCACCACACAACAACAATATTTGGTAGGGCAATTCTAGTTTGTTCAATAGCTGTTCTACATGAGCACACATTTCTGTGAGTGCGTCATAAGACTTATCAGGGTGTTGTACCTGTACAATTTCTACTTTATCAAACTGGTGCAGGCGATTAAGGCCACGTACATGCGCCCCATACGATCCCGCCTCTCTACGAAAACAGGGCGTATGTCCTGTAAGCTTGATCGGCAATTCATCTTCTTTCAGTACAACATCTCTGTAAATATTGGTCAAGGGCACCTCAGCCGTAGGAATCAAATACAAGTCATCCTTCTCTATATAATACATCTGTCCTTCCTTGTCGGGCAATTGGCCTGTACCTCTACCAGAATCCTCGTTGACCACATAAGGCAATTGGTATTCCTTGTAGCCAGCCGCTTCGGCCTCGTCCAAAAAGAAACTAATCAAAGCACGTTGCAAGCGCGCTCCTTTGCCCACATATACGGGAAAACCAGCTCCCGTAATTTTGGCCCCCATCTCAAAATCAATCAAATTGTACTTTTTGGCCAATTCCCAGTGCGGCAACGCCTCTGTTCCCATAGACGGCAAAGCACCACTCCAAGCTTGGTGTACTTGGTTGTCTTCGTCTGAAAGCCCCTCTGGCACCAAATCGTTGGCACAGTTGGGCATTTGCAGAGACAAGTTTTCCAAGTTGCTTTTTACCTCGGCCAATTCGTGCTTGAGATTTGACATAAGGGTTTTAAGCTCGCTTCCACGCTCCTTTTTTGCAGCAGCTTCGGCTCCACGTCCTGTTTTGTACAATTCTTGGATAGTTGCAGCAATACTCTTGCTCTCGGACTGGTAGGATTCCAATTGTTGTTGTAATTCTTTGCGACGTGTATCTGTCTCTAATATCTGATTTACGAGCTCTTCCTCCTTGTTGTTGCGAACGCGCAAGCTCTTCAAAACACGTTCCTTGTTGTCTCTTATAAAACTGACTGGTAGCATGATAGAATGCGATCTATTAGGTATTAATTATAATATAAATATAGGGTTACTCACTGTATCCAACTCCACTTACTGAAATTGCTTAAACAATTATGCAGATAATAAGTTCCCAAGAGGCGAAGTTAAGGGATATTTTGAATAAATGTGGTTTATTGCAAAGCAATATATCAAACAAGTAGCAGGTATAATATTAGTTGGATAATTTTGATAAAAAGATTGCAGCAATTGAGTGCTTTTTGGGCAATAAGGAAAACAATTTCTTCAAATCAACAATCTTTGTTTTTCCTTTTAGATGCTACAAAGTGGCATTAACCAAGTTAAAAACTAGCGTTTTTTTTAATAATAAAGTGTTTTTGAGCAGTATAAACTAGTTATTTAATCTTATTTGGCACATTTTTATTAGCTAGTTATTTGAATTCAAAAATTAAAGTGTAGTTTTGCATTATTACAATTCTAGAGAATACTAAATCTCACTAAGCAATCCAACACTGTTTGTTTGACTAATCATACCATTCTTTCCAATACTATATCCTCACTATTCTTATCAAATAGCTTTTACGAAACTGCATTCTTACCTACAATTTTAGGGTAATGTTATTAGTATTGAATTATAGCGAAAGTGGTTGTTTATGTTGAAAAACAAAAAATATTTGACTGTTTAGAAATAAAACTACTTCGTAGAAGTATTGCAGCTAATTGATTATCCAAAGCCATTGACAAATTTTGCATAGCAATCAATCCAACTGTAATAGGTTTTCTTCTGTGAAAACAAAATCCACGAAACATCAAAATAACTACATTGGTTTGTTTTTAGCTCTTGCAGGCGATTCCAGTCCGTCCCCTTGTATATGCCCCTTGGTTTATTAATCAAATCAATTTAGAATAAGTAACCATTTTCGGTTTTTACCAGTTTCACCCTTAACCTCTAATCTTTATCCAATAAGAACATTCTTAAAGTCCCTTGCAAACATTGCATTAAATAACATAACACAAAAATACAATAACAAACTTATTTCATTAACTTAATATTATTCAACCTATCTTTGTATGTACGACATACTTCAATTAAATCAGATGCTCGTTCCAGAGCTTAGAGAAATAGCAGAAAAGCTAGAGATGAAGGGCTACAAAAGACTCACCAAAAAAGAACTGATTTACAAGATATTGGACTTTCAAGCTATCAAAGGCGATGTAGACACCAAAGCTACTAGCAGCAATGCTTCCAAATCTGTCCAGCAAGCCCCCCAGCCCACTCCTGCCCCTGAAAAAGTAACTGTTTTAGAAAAAGAGGAGAAAAAAGAGCCCACTACAGAAAAATCAAAACGCCGCTGGGTCAAAAAAGACCAGAGTGAGGGAGAAGCCGAAACACGCAGCAGCACTACTCGCCGTCGTGGTGACAATAATGGTTCAAAACAAGAAGAGAAAAAAGAATCTTACACTCGAACGTCTCGGAAACGAGAATCAAGTAATTCTAACAAGGATAACAGCAAGCGTTCGCGTAATACTACTCCCAAAGAAGCAGCTAAACCTAAATTCAATATTGACTTGGACGGTGTAGTTGCAGGAGAAGGCGTATTGGAAATGATGGCAGAAGGCTATGGTTTCTTGCGCTCGTCAGATTATAATTATCTTACCTCTCCTGATGATATTTATGTATCTCCATCTCAAATCAAATTATTTGGACTCAAGACGGGTGATTCTATAGAAGGAGCCATTCGTCCGCCCAAAGAAGGAGAAAAATATTTTGCACTGCTCAAGGTAGAAAAAATCAATGGCTGGAGTCCTGACGAAATTCGGGATCGGGTACACTTTGACCACCTCACCCCCTTGTTTCCAGAGCAAAAGCTAAATATTATACAAAAAAGCAAGCCCAAACTGTATTCTACTAGAATCATGGACTTGTTTACCCCGATTGGAAAAGGGCAACGTGGATTGATTGTAGCCCAACCCAAAACAGGTAAAACATTCTTGCTAAAAGATGTGGCCAATTCCATTGCCGAAAACCATCCTGAGTGTTACTTGATTATTTTGTTAATTGATGAACGCCCAGAGGAGGTAACAGACATGCAACGTAGTGTACGTGCCGAAGTGATTGGTTCTACCTTTGATGACCATCCCGAAAATCATGTTCGTGTTGCTAATATTGTATTAGAAAAAGCAAAACGCATGGTAGAGTGTGGACACGATGTGGTTATTTTGTTGGATTCTATTACCCGTTTGGCGCGTGCCCACAACTCGGTTTCTCCCTCTAGTGGTAAAGTACTATCGGGTGGTGTAGAAGCCAGTGCATTGCTCAAACCTAAAAAATTCTTTGGTGCTGCCCGTAATATTGAGCATGGTGGCTCTTTGACCATTTTGGCAACAGCCTTGATTGATACCGGCTCTAAAATGGATGAAGTTATCTTTGAGGAATTTAAAGGTACAGGTAACTTAGAGTTGCAATTAGATCGCAAATTGGCCAATCGTCGCATATATCCAGCTATTGACCTAACCAAATCTAGTACTCGCCGTGATGATTTATTACACCATGATGATGTGGTTAATAAAATGATTATTCTACGTCGTTACTTGGCAGATATGAAAACCGAAGAGGCAATGGACTTCTTGCTCCAACGCATCCGAGGCACCAGCAGCAATGATGAATTCTTGCATTCTATGACCAAATAAGCCAACTTGTAGGCTTTTAGAATAGATTATCAAATCCCTTTTTGTTTTGTAATAGAAACAGAAAGGGATTTTTTGTAGAATTATCGTATTTTGTTGATGTATTCAATTTGAATTCAAAGAATAATTATGACAGCCATTGCCGTAAGCAAAGTTTTATTATTAGGATGTGGTGGTGCCTTGGGGTATTACTTTGTTCTATCTTATCTCTTTCAGCACTTTCCACTGCCTCTTTTTTTTACAGCCAATACTTTTTTGGAGGGTTGGCATCTCAAGCGTCAAGCACAACAGCCCGATGTTTCTGATTTTTGGTGGAAATTGGGTAAGAGTATCTTAAATGTATTGCTGTTGTTGGTTTGGTGGCTGATTTTTGCTGGATTTGCTTATTTGCTTTATCGGGCATTGGCTTACTATCTCCCTGATGCTGGCCATTGGTTTTGGTACTACTATGGCATTGGATTGGCATTGCCCACTATTTGGGTAGCCATTCGTTCTGTGCTTTTTTTCAGAAAATGCCCTGTAGAGGAAATCAAGGTAGAAGTAGATACACGACCATTGCTTGAACAGGTTGCGGAAGGATAAGCCGCCTTATTTTCATCAAAAAAAGCCCTCCAAACTAAGTTCAGAAGGCTTTGCTTATTGTGTCAGTAAGTTATAATAATAGAATAAAGTTGTAGTTAGCACACTTTATCGGCGCAACTAGAACTTGCAAAAGCATTGGGTTTGGCCTTGAACTCGTAGCCCATGCCTTTGATATAGCCCATTGCTTCTTTGAGTGCCACATTGGATTTGAAACTTGCATCGGTATTGATGTCGGCATGAATTTCTAAAGAAATATCATACTTGTCCCAAATCTCAGACAATTCATAAGCCAGTGTCACGGAGCGGCTTACCTCCTGAATCATTCGTTCACGAATAGCCATTTTTTGAACCACTATGTCGCTGTTTATGAACATAAAGCCACCTTTGCCCTCACGCAAAAACACAATTACAGTTGCAAAACCAATGTTTTTGCCACGGACTTGTGAATCTGTTCCAATACAGACTTTTAGGGAATGTCCTTCTGCCAATTCTTTTTGAATGGTCTTCTCTACTGCTTCTTTAATGGGGAGCAATATTCTGCTTCCATTGAGTCTACGCCAACTCATGTTTGCTTAATTTAGAGGTTAAGGATAAAAGTCAACTGCTGTTGCTTTTGTGATTCGCCGTACAACAAGTACACTGGGTGTTTCAGCACAATTATGCAGTTTTTATTTTATTATAAACAAAAACTGCACATATCTCTAAGCTGATTTACTGTGCATTTTGTTGCTTGCTTACAATCACCTAACTCCAAGGCAAGTGCATAAGTTCCAAAGGCTTTATTAATTTTGTGTAAAGGGTGATTCTATGACAATTGTAAAGCCATATCTATTTACCTAACTAAAGCCAAACAAACGTCTGCTGTCTAGCTTGATTAGAATGCCCATGAGAATGGAAAAAGAGAGCAAAGAGGAGCCTCCATAACTCACAAAAGGCAAGGGAATTCCAATAACAGGCACCAAACCTACGGTCATTCCTACATTAATAAACACATGAAAAAACAGAATGCAGGCCACCCCTAAGGCGTAGTATTTGGTAAACAGCGAGCGTTGCCGTTGAGCCAGAAAAAGAACACGTAAAATCAGGGCAAAAAATACTAGAATAACAAAAGTGGTTCCCAAGAAGCCCCACTCTTCCCCTACGGTACAAAAGATAAAATCGGTTGATTGTTCGGGTACATAATCTAGTTTGGTACGCTCTCCTTGCAAAAACCCTTTGCCAACCCAACCACCAGAACCAATGGCAAACTTGGATTGCTCTACATTGTACAAGGGCCCTAAAGGATGGCATTTTTCGGGACGCAACCAGACCCAAATACGCTCTTGGCGGTGTTGTCCAATTAAGTTGTTGACAATGTAATTGACCGAGGTTGAAAAGCCTATAGCCATGGCTACCAATAAGCTTACAAAGAAACTGCCTTCCCAATTTTTTTGGGTAATATTGTACACGGCCAAGCCACCCAAGACCAAACTATTGGCAGCAGTTGTCCACACAGGCCCAACATAATCCAACAAGAAATAGGTGGCAATAGCCTCTACTGCTATCACAGAAAACCAAATATTTTCCTTCACCAAATTTTTTAACAAGACAGCATTACCAACAATCAGAATCACGTTAATGAGCCACCAAGTATCGTCATAAAGCAAGGCTGCAATAGCCAAAGCAGCCGTTACAATACCCAAAATATACAACCATACATCCATTCCTGCTCTAAATAGCAGAATAAAAAAGGAAAAATACACCAAGGTAGAACCCGCATCACCTTGCAAGAGTACCAAAGCCACAGGCATCAATATAATAGCAAAAGAGATGAGCTTGACTCTCAACTCCTTCATTCTCATATTGGGCATACTCAAAAAAGCCGCCAGCATCAAGCAAGTAGCTACTTTTCCAAATTCAGAGGGTTGAAAACGAAAGCCTCCTATATTATACCAAGAGGTAGCTCCTTTGATGGCTGTTGTAAACAATACTCCAAACAGCAGCAGCATGGTAATGCCATAAAACAAAGGGGCAAAGGTTTCATAAAACCGTGCTTCTATTAACTGAATAACACCAACCATTACCACTGCCATAGTAATCCATAACAACTGTTTCCCGTAGTTTTTATTCATATCATACAAGCTAGTAAACGAAGCCTCGTCTATATAGCCTGCTGCAAAAATCATAATCCAACCACTAATAACCAATGTTGCCCAAAGCAAAATGGTTATCCAATCATATCCCCCAATATCTGAATCTCTATTTTGGCGCATCTGTTGTTTTATTATAATGATAATCCAAACGGACTTACTTAAGTAGGTGCAAAAAAGTAACCGTACAACCGAGCAACGCGAGCTCATGAACGAAGTGAACTAATAAAAAATGAGAGATTTTTTCTCAGATCGAGGCGGAAAACAAAGCTGTAACGAGTTACAGCGCGTATTTCCAACGATGAGCTGGGGAAAAAGAATCGTTTTTTAGCCCGTTTACTTTTTTAAGACTACTTAAGGTCTTTGGCTATAGCTATTGGCTACCAATTTGATTAAATCTGCCTTGAGCATTTGCTTTTCTAGCGATTGGCGTTGAGGGCTATCAATGCTCCCTTTGATGTATTTTTCAATCATCAAACTAGAAATAGGCGCAGCATAAGTAGAACCATATCCTCCATTTTCTACATAAACAGCAATCGCAATTTTGGGATTTTCGCGCGGTGCAAAAGCAATAAAGGTAGAGTGATCTTTCCCTTTGCTATTTTCTACGGTTCCAGTCTTGCCACACATCGCAATATCAGGAATCATAGAACGTCGCCCTGTTCCTGCTGTTACTACACGGGCCATACCATCTACCACAGGCTCAAAGTGTTTGGGATGTACCTTGGTATAATGGCGTTCCTTAAATTTATCCAAAATCCCTGTACTATCGCCCTCAAACTCCTTGGCGAAATGAGGTATATAATAATACCCTCTGTTGGCAATAATAGCCGCCATATTGGCCATCTGCAAAGGTGTAATCAACAATTCGCCTTGACCGATCCCGACCGAAACAGCCGTAGAGAATTTCCAAAGCCCTTTGCCATGTTTTCTATCATAATAAGCAGAAGTAGGTACATGGCCTCCTGCCTCATTGGGAATATCCACCCCCAATTTAGCCCCCAATCCCCAAGCATGTAAGTGGTCGGCCAATTTGTCCATGCCTTTTTCTGGATAGTAATAGCCATAAATATTCACCAACTCTCTAAAAGCTTGGCAGTAATACTTATTGCAGGAGTATTGAATGGCATTGCCCACATCATTGATCGCTCCATGTCCGTGACATCCCACACGCAAAGAACCGTATAAAAACCCACCACCACAAGCCATTCCTCTGCCTGGGGTCAGAATGCCTTCTTGCAGCCCAATAGCAGATAGCACCGGTTTAAAAATAGAACCGGGAGGATATTGTGCCATCAATGCCCGATTAAATAATGGAATCAAGGAGTCTTGTTGCAAGGCTCTAAAGGCATCTTGGCGATTTCGATTGACGGCCAATACAGAAGGGTCGTAGCTAGGACTACTGACCATAGCCAATATTTCGCCTGTTTCGGGTTCTATGGCTACAATGGCCCCCACCTTATTTTTCATTAACTCCTCGCCATAAGTTTGCAAATCCAAATCAATAGAAGTAATCAGGTCATAACCCGATATGGCAGATTGGTCTAAGCTACCATTCTTATATTGTCCCTTGCGTTTTCCCCATTTATCTTTTAATACATGTTCTACCCCACGAATACCACGCAATTGAGGTTCATAAGAAAGCTCTAAGCCACTGGTTCCAATATACTCTCCCCGCTGGTACAGGCCATCAGATTCCTTAATTTGTTTGGGGCTTACCTCACTGATATAACCCAATATATGCGCGCCTACCTTGGCAGGATACCCCCGCACACTTTTGCGCTGGCGTTCAAAGCCCGGAAATTCGTACAAACGCTCTTCTATAGCAGCAAACTTATCTCCCGGAATTTGGGTGAGAAAGTCAAAGGGCTTTCGCTTAGAATAGCGACTATCTTTAAAGTCTTTATTGAGATTGGCTCTAAAAGTACTATCGGTAATTCCTAATAAGGAACAAAAACTAGTGGTATCAATATTGGCCTTCCGCACTTGATTGTAAGTGGCCTTAAGATCATACATGGCCAAATTATACACCATCAATTCGCCATGTCTATCCTTGAGTGCGCCCCTTGAGGGGTACAATGTAACAGCTTCTCTGTAGCTGTGTTGCTGCTGATACGATTTGTCTAATACTTGAATTTTGAAACACTGGAAAATAAGAGCCAATGCTGCTAGTACAAATACAAATTGTAGTACTTTCTGTCTATCTTGATATAAATCTTGCATGATAATACGTTCTTTAATACTACGTTAATAATAATAATGTGGAGTGGGGTATAGGGCAATTACTCTTTGGGATTAAAAATATATTGGTATAGGATAGTAATGAGCATAGAAAGTATAAAAATTATTACCACACTCAATAACCACAACCAAGAGAATACTTGCAATTGTTCTAAGGTAACTACCCAGATGGTATGCAATAAGTACAAGGCACCACTATATTGTATAAACCAACGAATACCCAAATTATGCTTGCTAGGGGCCTTGCCCGGCTCATAACCACCTCTTGGTTCCAATAATACCAAAATCAGTGGACGCAAAGCAGCTACAGCTACAGCTGCTGAAGCAAACTGTCCGGGGGTATTATAAATAGCATCTACAATGAGCCCATACAAGAAGGCAATTAATAGAGCCGCTCCATGCACCATTCCTACAGGCAATAACAATATAAACAAAGGATAAATATAAATATCTATAGCAGCATAATCCACTCCTTTGAGGATAAATTGCAAAAACAATAACAAAATAAAACGCCAAGCACTGGCACGTAGTATAGTACTAGTCATGAATGGTTGCTTCTTCTAAAGTTAGACGCTCTTCCTTGAACAAATCCGATACAACATATACATACTGTACATTATTCATATCATTAAACAAAGACACTCTAATGTCATAAAAATTTAGTCCAGCAGGACGAGTTACACTGTCTACTTTTCCAATTAAAATTCCTTCTGGAAAAATAGTAGAATATCCACTGGTTACAATCGTATCGCCTTTTTGTACTTCGGCATGTTTAGGCACTGATTCCAAACGCAAGTGTTGGGCATCTTCTCCATCCCAAACCAACATTCCAAAATTATTATTGCGTAAGATTTTGGCACTAATCCTAGTGTCTACATTCAGCAAAGACATGACCACACCAAAATTATTACTCACTTTCTGTACCACGCCCACTAATCCTGTCCCATTGCCATTTAATACCCCCGAATTGGCTGTTACCCCCTGACGTTTGCCTCTATTTATGGTTAGAAAATTGTGCCTTCTGTGAATAGTATTGTTGACAACTTTGGCCTCAAAGTATTCGTACTGTTGCTGCAAAGTAGTGTCTTCAACTTTTTCAACTTGCACTAGCGAGGTAAATCTAGAACTCGGCAATTGCATTTTTAATTCCGCATTCTCCCGCGCCAAACTGTCATTAACAGCAGATAGATTCCAATAACGAGTTGCATTGCTACTCGTTTCGTATAAATTGCCAATTAGACCATTGGCCGAACTGATAAATGCTTTTTTTTCGGGGTTGATGTTTCTAGTAAAATACATAGACAGTGCAATTGCTTGCAAAATAAAAAAGGCAAAAACGCCATTGTATTTAACTAAAAACAATGCAATTCGCTGCATAAGATAGAGTCGCTAAAAATTCAGGACAAGAGTACACTACTCTTCTAAGTGGTTAAAAAATTGCCGAACTTATTACCTCTCAGAGTAATAAATTCGGCAATTAAAAACAAGACCTTATTAAAAAATAACCGCAAAAGGGTTATTACATGTTTTTGTGCGTAATTAAGAACGAGTACTTTGCACGATTTTTTAGTGCAATGCCTGTTCCACGTACTACTGCACGTAGTGGATCTTCTGCCACATGAACAGGTAGCTTAGTTTTTTGAGCAATACGTTTGTCCAATCCACGCAACAAAGCTCCTCCACCTGTGAGGTACAATCCTGTCTGGTAAATATCGGCCGCCAACTCTGGTGGTGTATTCTCCAAAGCCTTCAAGATAGCATCTTCAATCTTAGAAATAGACTTATCCAAGCAGTGGCTAATTTCATTGTAAGAAACCATAATTTGCTTGGGAATACCCGTCATCAAGTCACGACCATTGACCGCATAGTCCTCTGGTGGTGTTTCCAACTCGTGCAAGGCTGCCCCTACATTAATTTTGATTTGCTCAGAAGTACGTTCACCAATCAAGAGGTTGTGTTGGCGGCGCATGTAGTTCATAATATCTACGGTAAATTCATCACCTGCTGTACGAATAGATTGGTCGCAGACAATACCAGCCAAGGCAATTACAGCAATCTCGGTAGTTCCCCCTCCAATATCAATGATCATATTACCAATAGGCTCTGTCACATCCAAACCAATTCCCAACGCAGCAGCCATAGGTTCGTGGATTAGATATGTCTCGCGAGAGCCGACATGCTCAGCCGAATCAAAAACCGCACGTTTTTCTACTTCGGTAATACCTGATGGAATACAAATAACCATGCACATATTGCGAAATAGTTTGCGGCGATCGGGGATCATATCAATCATTCCCTGAATCATACGCTCTGCTGCTTCAAAATCTGCAATGACCCCATCCTTGAGCGGACGTACGGTGCGAATCATCTGGTGCGTCTTTTCGTGCATCATCATTGCCTTGCGTCCTACAGCAATAACATCATTGGTATTGCGATTGACCGCCACAATAGAAGGTTCATCTACAATAACTTTATCTTCAGCAGTGATCAGGGTATTGGCTGTACCCAAATCAATAGCTATTTCTTGTGTAAAAAAGCTAAAGAATCTTTTCATTCTTAATATAAGATCTTGAGTGTTTCCAACACGAGTTTCATTTGTTTGCAATTTGGACTAGAGCCAAAAAAAAGAAACTGGTGTTGTAAAAATCGTTTTTTAAGGGATTGAGGCAACTATTAGATTTAATAACAATAAGCCTTAGAGGTTGCTGTCTTTAGGCAAATTTACCAATTAAAGTAAGCTTCAACAAAAAATAATCTACTAGTTTTTATTTCAATCCAACATTTGTTTCAATTAAAAGCTAAAATTAAGTCTATCAGCTAGTTTGCTGTATAAATTCTAAGGTTTTTTGTGCCAAAATGTGACTGTGAAGGGGCAACTCTTCTTCATCAAAGGGATGCTTGCCTCCAAAAACATGATTTGCGTCTTCAATGAGCACTTTTTGGGCTTGTCGTCCATGCTTTTCTAAGTAATCAGCCGATGTACTAGAAACAGCAGGATCAGCCGTACCGTGTACAATTAGGTGTGGTTTATTTAGTTGTGCTAAGGTTTTGTCTACAGACAAACGCTCTTTATTGGCCTCAAAATCTTCATAAAGCTGGTAATAAAGCGGCATTTGCTGTTGGGTGCGGCCATTGTATACATACACCACCCCTTGCTCTTTCCATTCTTGTACTTGTGCTTCATCATTGGCCCAACGATAATCCAAGGCATGAACACTCGCCCAAGTAACGACACGCTGCACCGATGCTTGTTCCAAGGCTGTAATTAAGGCAATTGGTCCCCCCCTAGAGTGTCCTATTAACGTAATATTATCCTTATCCAATGCTGGTAACGAGTCGGAGGGGCTACTTGCTCTGATTTCCTCTATAACGGTGTGAACATCGGCCAACTCTTTGCTGTAGTTATTATGACCAAAGGCTTCTAATGTAGCAAAATCCAAAGGTTGCTCCAAGGTAGTGCCATTGTGCGAAAAATTCATCGCAACAAAGCAGTAGCCTGCCTCAGCAAATACAGCCGCTATAGCAGCCCAATGCCCCCAATCCTTAAAGCCCTTGAAACCGTGCATAAAAAGCACGACGGGCTTGATTCTTGTTGAATCATTGTTCCAATAAAAATCAACTGCAATAGGGCGTTGATGCATAGAAGAATAATAGACTTGGTTGCTCTTTTTCATAATACAATTGACTGCAATGCTTTATTGTTATCAAATATAAGGAAATATGGGGCTGTCAGGACTTTTGACAAGCACTATATGCGGTTGCTTTATTAAGTGGTCGAAAATAACTGTAGGTGGTTCAAGCGCATTTTTTGCGCTATTTTTATCCCTACATTCATAACATTTTATATTTTCAGTAAAAATTGAAAATTAAAAAAAAATAGCTTAGATTTGTACAAGAGGCATAGACTTAGTACTGTTGCTTCTTGCAATTTATTTTGTATCATAACAGCTTGTTTTAACATTCTGTAGTTCAACAAACTATTCAATACGTAGCAAGTTTTACCTGATGGTTATTCCATGATAAAAACACTGTCCAACATACAAGCACCTATTGCCGCTGAGATCAAAGAGTTTCACCGCCGTTTCAAACAATCCATGAAAAGTGAAGTGCCACTACTTCGTACGGTTACCAACTTTGTGGTACGGCGCAAAGGTAAGCAA
Source organism: uncultured Aureispira sp. (assembly GCA_964445645.1). Classification (GTDB taxonomy): domain Bacteria; phylum Bacteroidota; class Bacteroidia; order Chitinophagales; family Saprospiraceae; genus Aureispira. The sequence continues at coordinate 76,455 of CAYULH010000002.1, forward strand.
ATGCGCCCGATGTTCATTTTTTTGAGTGCCAAAGTTTGTGGAGCCGTCAATGACAATACCTACCATGCAGCCAATCTAATAGAATTGCTTCACACGGCCTCTCTCATTCATGATGATGTGGTTGACGACTCTATGCAGCGGCGTGGTTTTTTCTCGCTCAATGCCCTTTGGGGCAACAAAATTTCTGTTTTGGTCGGGGACTTTTTGCTTTCCAAGGGCTTGTTGTTGTCTATTGAAAACAAGACCATCAATTTGTTAGAAATTGTTTCTAATGCGGTGCGTGAAATGAGTGAAGGAGAATTGTTACAAATTGAGAAGGCGCGTCGTCTGGATATTCAAGAATCGGTTTACTTTGATATTATCCGAAAAAAGACCGCTTCATTGATTGCCTCCTCTTGTGCTTGTGGGGCTGCATCTACTACAAACGACAACGAGATCATCCAGAAAATGCACGATTTTGGGGAAAAAATTGGTATTGCTTTTCAGATTAGAGATGACTTGTTTGACTTTGGAGATGGCGATCCTGGTAAGCCTCAAGGCAATGATATTCAGGAGAAAAAAATGACCTTGCCGCTCATTCATGCTCTCAATAACACTACCAAGGAGCAGCGCAATTACATTATTAATATCATCAAAAACGAAAACACCGACCCCAAAAAAATTAGAGAAGTGACCCAATTTGTGCTGAACAGTCCGGGTATTGATTATGCCCGCAATATGATGTATCAATATCGCAAAGAAGCCTTTGAAATTTTGCACGAACTCCCCTACTCTACAGCCAGAGAGTCCTTAGAAGACTTGGTTAATTATGTCACAGAACGCAAGAAATAAAGCATCAAAATCTAATTTAGAGCCGCTTACTTTCCAAAGCGAAGTCGGCCTATTTTTGGTTTATTTGTTGGTCAGAACAGCGCCCTTGGTGGCTGTAGTATTTTATTTTAGCAACTGGCTTTGGGCTATTCTTGCTGCCCTTCTATTAATAATAGTACTGATTGGCGCCGCGCGCTACCACAATCATCGTTTTTTGTGCCAGCCCTCCACCCTTTCTATCACACCTAGTTTTTGGTATTGGGCCAAGCCAGCTACCTACACTTATACCTCCATCCAACAAGCCACGCTCAAAATAGCGAGCCGCCAAGACAAACGCCAATGGCTTGCACTGCAAGATCAAACAGGCACTTGGCGACGTTTTCGCTGCGATTGGTTGCACCAACAAGATCCGCCTAGTGTAGACGAACACGATGACGACACGCCTCAACACGAATTGTTTGAACTATTGGACGAAGAGGATTTTTACCACGGCTCTATACAACATTTGGGTTATTTTCTCCAACAACAAGGCATTTCTATACAAATTATCTTTGCCTAGCTCCTACTTTTTGTTTCTTCATTTTTGTTTTTCAAACTTTTTCTACACCAAAAACAGCCTAAAACGCACATTTTGGTGTTTTTTAGGCTTTTTTTAATAAAAAGAAACAGAAAAATTGTTCTTTTTGAAACTTATTGTTTTACTTTGACGTATAAGTTAGGTAGAAAGAAACAACTTTTACCTCATTTTCAAAAAAGTTGTTTTAACAAGCATCTAATAATTCCATTTTGTTGGTGGAATTGAAAAATAGTACGCATGGTAGAAAGAAAATTGCTTAATGAACGTTTTAAGGTGGTTTTTGAAGCTTTAGAAGAAAAAGGAGAAGTGGTCAAAAGCTCTCGCAAAAAAGGTATCTCTAATTTTGCGGAAAAAATCACAGGCAAGAAAGCCTATGGTCACATCATCAGAGCCTGTCTCAATAATGAGCGTTACATCACCTATCAACAAGCCCACTTGTTGGTCAAACACTATCAGGTCAATCCCTTGTACTTATTTGAAGGACAAGGGGCTATTTTTGCTGCTGCTAATGAAGAGGCACCATTACCCACCAATGGTTCTCCAAAATCAGATACACCACCACCTACAGAAGCACCTTATGTACCTGTCCCAAAAACCAATATCATTTATTCCAGCTTATCTGCCTTTGCTAGTAGCACAGTAGATGTAGGTGTCCAAGAGGATTCCGAGCGTTTTTATATTCCCGGAATGCAGGGAGAGCATATTGCTTTTTATATCAAGGGAGCTTCCATGAGCCCAACAATAGCAGATGGTGATATGGTTATTTGTAGGGCCATTGATACCAATGAACGCATTATAGAAAATGAAATTTATGCCATTGTAACCAATGCAGGGAACGTAATGGTTAAACGGGTACAAAAAATCCACGATAAACATAGACAACTAAAAGGACTCAAGTGTATTTCGGATAATTATTTAGAACACGATCCTTTTACACTGGCTATCCATGAAGTACGCAAACTACTCAAAGTAGAACGCAAACTCACCGATGTAGGCTTGTAAAACAGCCTTCGGTAATTCTCAACTCCTATATTTTATTTTTTGACGGCTTTTTGAGCCTTACAATAATATACACGATATGAAAAATGTAGCCTTTTATATCCAAGGGGATTCTATGTCTCCTACCCTCCTAGACCGAGATATGATTATTTGTAGTGAAGTGCAATCCTATGATACCATTGAGGAAAATGAATTGTATGCTGTTGTAACCACCTCTGGGGCTGTATTAGTGAAGCGTTTGCATCAAATTCGCAGAAATGGCAACAGCCAAATTGTACAGTTACAATTGGTAGCAGACAATGAACCTGTCAGTACGGCTTGTCGCATCCCAATGTCTTGTGTACGCAGTTTGCTCAAAGTAGAACAAACACTTTCTGCTAGTGCTTGATGCTTTTTATATTGTAATTTCTATAAAACCACACTATAGATTAGACCTTGATACCCATTCTAATCCTAACATCCAATTAGTCCTTGACACCCACACTATTTTAACCCAACATCACTATTTGTTCACCCTTCAAAATATCATTGCCTATAAGTTAGACTGAATTAAAATTTGCTAAGTTCGAGAACATGATATTGCCCTTCCATCCGCAAATGGAAGGGCAATTTTTTTTTGGCTTCCCCTATCAAAACAACTTTGAAAACTAAATTATCCATTCTCAAAAATAGTTTTCTAATTTATTTTTAGTAAATTGTTATAACTATGAGTACTTATTCCTCCAATAAGCTCCATACCCCATTCTCTACTCCCCCATATTTCTATATTTTTTATCAAAACCATTCATGTAGTAATGAAAGCAAAACTAGGAACATTGCAGCAGGTAGGAAACTCCCAGTATACGGGATTTCGTGGCTTGCTCAAAAAAAGTATACAGGCAATACTCCAAGATAAGACCAACGGGCATATTGTCAGTTATGTTCTAATCAAAGGCGACCAACTCAACTGGAAATGTGGTGGAAAGAGTCCAGAAAAACCACTGCTTTTTTTAGATCCCAACAACAACTCCTTGGTCAAGGATATTAAAGCCTCTAAGGATATTGACCTCAAGGGCTATTCTTATGGACAATGCAAAGTAACACAGGTGGGTACAGATGTTACGGTTTATCTTTGCCCCGAGAAAGGCAAATTGACCCAACCTACCGAATTTAAGCCCTTGGAGAAGATTTTTAAGAAGTTCAAGCCTAAGTTGTTTTTTGAGGTTGTGGCAGATTTGGCAACTGTAATGGAGGATGCTATGGCCGAAGATGTTGGCGCACTTGAAAGCGGAGACAATAACCTTGCAGCTCGTGCAAAAGCTATTGGACTCAATCTAATTCAGTACCACAACCAATTTAAGGTATTGGATAAAAATATAAAAGCAATGGATAAGTCAAATCCAAAGATGCAACAACTTCGTGTTCAACGCAATAAAATACTTAAGCATATCAAACATCTTACTACTGCTTGGACAGAAGATATAGCCACCCATCAAGATCAATTGTCTCTAGAAACTAATTGGGTTGAACTATATAACTATTGGGCCACGTTCTTTGCTAAACAAAAAGCAGCCAAAGAAGGAAAAACAACCGATGTAAATGCCCAAAAAGCTGCTGAAGAGCGCCTATATGCCAAAGCTCTGGAAGACCTAGAACGTTTTTCTAATGACCTAGCAAGAGGCACTACAATCGACCCTGATATTATTGAAAATGACATTATAACCCTAGAAAAACACCTAAATGATTGGCAAAAATTTGGTAAAACTACATCAGCTTTTCCTGAGGAATTGAAAGCTATGGAAGAGCATTTAAAAACGATTCAAGCAGCATGGAAAGTAGAAAAACCCAAAATGCAAGCTTACCATGAGGCCGTACAACGCTTGGAACAGGCACTAGAAGTCGGCTCTTCTGAGGAAGAAATTGAAACATTATATAAAGAAATGGAAACATTAGCTAAATCATAACCAACATGCAAAATATTACAGATTTCTTTTTTGGCAGTAGACAAAATCACTACGAAAGCCAACAACAACAAAGACGTATCCCAGACCAGATAAAAGTTTTGAGACGACCCGTTGGTAGTAATATCAATATGATTGTAGAAGTGGCTACACATGTCTATTTAGGCTATTTTGAAAATGGGCGCTTGGTAGATAGTCTTTCATTTGACCCTAATGAAGGAGATGGTATTAGAGATCCCTTAGAGACCTCTAACAATGAACTATTAGTTATTGAGGGTTCCAGAAGGCTACTAAATGACTATTGGAGACAAATGAAACAGACTAGACAAGGTTTTCAAGAAGAATATTATCGTTTGCAAAGCTGGAATTGTGGTCATGTTGCTGCTTATCTATTAGACCAGTGTAATACCCGTCCAGAAGACCAAGCTGCTTTTAAAGCAGCCTCTAAATGGGCACTAGCTGCCAACAAAGTTGCCAATATACGAGGCAAAGATGCCTACGAAATATATCGCGATGGGCCGCAAAAAAAGAATCAATAAAAACGCTTTGCGGACATAAATTGATACGATTACTAGATGAGGCATCTAGCAACACACAAAAGTGGCTATTGCCCTTCCACCCACCAATGGAAGGGCAATTTTTTATGGTTGATGCTTTAACAACCACTTTAAGTAATAAATTACCTATTTTCAAAAATAATTTTCTAATTTATTTTTAGTAAATTGTTATAACTATGGGTACTTATTCCTCCAATAAGCTCCATAACCCATTCTTTATTCTCCCGTATTTCTATATTTTTTATCAAAACCATTCATGTAGTAATGAAAGCAAAACTAGGAACATTGCAGCAGGTAGGAAACTCCCAGTATACGGGATTTCGTGGCTTGCTCAAAAAAAGTATACAGGCAATACTCCAAGATAAGACCAACGGGCATATTGTCAGTTATGTTCTAATCAAAGGCGACCAACTCAACTGGAAATGTGGTGGAAAGAGTCCAGAAAAACCACTGCTTTTTTTAGATCCCAACAACAACTCCTTGGTCAAGGATATTAAAGCCTCTAAGGATATTGACCTCAAGGGCTATTCTTATGGACAATGCAAAGTAACACAGGTGGGTACAGATGTTACGGTTTATCTTTGCCCCGAGAAAGGCAAATTGACCCAACCTACCGAATTTAAGCCCTTGGAGAAGATTTTTAAGAAGTTCAAGCCTAAGTTGTTTTTTGAGGTTGTGGCAGATTTGGCAACTGTAATGGAGGATGCTATGGCCGAAGGGGGCAGTACACTTGATGAGGATGACATTCCAGCACGTGCCAAGGCTATTGGCAGCAATTTGATGCAGTATCACAAGAATTTCCAAGTGTTGGATAAGAATATGAAGGCGCTGGACAAAACCGACCCTAAAATACAGCCAATTCGTGTCAAACGCCATACGGTACTCAAACACCTTCGACACCTCACAACTGCTTGGAAGGAGGATGTTCTTCCGCACGAAACAACAGTTACGCTAGATGCCAACTGGACAAAGTTGTACAGTTATTGGGCAGCGTTTTTTGCCAAACAAGAAGCAGCCAAAACAGGTGATACCAGTGATACAGATGCTCAGAAAGCCGCCGAAGAACATCTTTATGTGAAAGCACTAGAGGATTTGGATCGCTTCTTTGATGATTTGGAAAAGTTGGAAAAAGGCAAAAGAGTAGACCCTGATATTATTGACAATGATGTCCAAACCTTAGAAGATCATCTAGCTGAATGGCAGAAATTTGCTAATGGAAAGTCGGCTTTCCCCGAGCAATTAAAGCAGTTAGAAACCTTAGTAAAGGATACCAAAAACGATTGGGTAAAATTTAAACCATTAGCCAAAGAGTATAATCAAAAAGCTAAGGAATTAGAAGTAGCTATGGATTTAGTAGATTATGAATTGGTTGATACCTTATTCAAGCGTTTGTCAGAGATAGAAAAGCAGATGAAAGCACTATCATAACCCCTCTTAAAAAAACAAAAAATGCAGCAAGGATTTAAAAAAATATTCCTCGGAACTGCCTTATATGGCTCTTACTCACTTTATCAGCAAAAGCTGAAATTAGATGTAGTTAAATTAAATAAAAACCGTCAAGAGTTTGAAGATTTATTAAAAGACCAATCATCAAAGACAAAAAAACTTACCGTCCCATTCACCAATACCATATTCAAATACATGAATAGGCGAATGCAGCTGGAAGGTTACGACATGACAGACGATCACTTAGAAGTCTTGAAGAAACAGGTTGAGGACGATTCAGGTTTGTGGTTTAAATTATATGCAGAGAACGAAATAGTAGTAAACACAAAAGGAACCAAGAAGCTTTCAGAAACACCCGTATTTTATTCGGGCCAATTTTTTCATTGGTCATTTGTACAACAAGTAAAGCCTTGTATGTTGAAAATATTCTCTGAGGAAAACGAGTAGCACAACTAATATAATAGTGTACTTCAAACACTATATCAACAAGCTCATTTCAACAAAAAAGTGGCTATTCCAACCAGAATAGCCACTTCATATTTATACATACTCTATGTTCTAATGCGCTCTTCCAAACAAGCCCTTCACCCCTTTGGTCAATTTGTAAATCAACCAATACATAACAGGTACGACTACCAATGTTAGGAAGGTTGCAAAAATCAACCCATAAACAATAGTCCAAGACATAGCGCCCCACAGGGCAGCATTATCCCCCCCAATAAAAATTTGAGGTTCCAAATCAGTAAGGAAGGTCGTAAAGTTGAAATTGAAACCAATCGCCAATGGAATCAAGCCCAATACGGTGGTGATGGCTGTAAGTAATACAGGACGCAAACGAGTCTTGCCCCCTTCAATAATAGATTGGCGTACCGCATCTTCTGGCAGATACGTTGCTCCTGTAGCCTGTTTCTCTCGTGCCTGCAAGAAATTGATATAATCAATCAATACAATGGCATTGTTTACCACAATTCCCGCCAAGGAAATAATACCAATACCTGTCATAATAATCACCAAGTCCATACCCGTACCCCAATAGCCCAAGAATACCCCAATGGTACTAAACAAAATGGACAAGATGATGATAAAGGGCATCACAAAAGAGTTGAATTGTGTCACCAAAATCAAGAAAATGGCAAATACAGCAATCAACAAGGCTTGTGACAAGAAGGCCATATTTTCGGCCATTTCCTGTTGCTCTCCTGTAAAGACATAATTGTAGCCTTCCTCAAAATTTTCCTCGGCATAATCGTCCATTGCCGATTGCAATTGCTCTACGATTTCATTGGCATTGTAACCTTCCAATACATTAGAATAAATAGTAATGGTACGCTTTTCATTCTTGCGCTTTACCGCACTGTAGGTAGAGCTTGAGCGTTTGCTGGCTACTGCCGAAATAGGTACTTGCACAATTCGTCCACCGGCATCCATATTCCTAAAGGTCACCAATTGGTTCATCAATGCCTCATTGTCATTTCTGTATTCATCATTAAAACGCAAAACAATCGGGTATTCATCCTCGCCATCTTTGTACTTGCTCACCTCTCGGCCATACAAAGCCGTATTGAGGGCTTGTGCAATATCCAAAGTGGATAAGCCATAGCGTCTGGAGGCTTCTCTATCCACCTCAATAATATCCTGCTGTACCTTAGAAGAAATATTCATGTTCAATTCCTCTACCCCCGGTACTTGCAAATTCTTCAAATACTCCAATGCACCTTCGGCCACAATAGCCAATTCACGCATGGTTTTGTCATCACCCGAAATTTCCAAGTTAATGGGCTTACCAGTTGGGGGGCCATCTTGATTGCGATCGACCACCAAAGAAACCCCAGCATAACCCTTGAGTGCATTTCGGATAGAATCCATGGCATCATAAGTAGAGAGTCCTTTGCGTTTATCAGAAGAAACAAAAGCCACTGTAATACGTGCTTTGTTGGGAGTCGCCCCCGGTTCTGGCGGTTGGGCAGGGTCTGAGGTATTTTCTCCAATTTGAGACAATACAGCATCTACAATCCCTGCATCCTTAAAGGTAGTAATAGAATTCTCTACCTTTTTCTCCAATTCCTTCATAATCGTATTCGTACTATGAATATCACTACCAATAGGCAATTCTACAAAAGCATTGATATACAAGGGTTCTGTTTCGGGGAAGAAAATGACATTGGGCGCACTGCTGCCAAATAGGCTAATAGATGCAAATAATAAGAAAATAACCCCTACAAAGGTCAATACAGGCATAATACCTTTGAGAATAAAGCGAATAAAGACATCATATCCACGCTCCAAGGCAGGTAATACCTTAGTTTGGAATAAAACCGTTCCGGGGCGCAAAATAAAGTAGTTGACCAACGTGAGTAGAGCGGTCATTGCCAAAGCGTTTCGCAGCCACAGCACCTCCGAAAAATGCGCCAATACCGCAAAAAACACCATAGCTCCAGCGCCCACCACATTATTTCTTAGGTATTTTTTTTCATCTTCTCGTACCAATTCCTCTTTTTGGATTTTCATCAAAACAGAGGTAAACACCGGTGTTAGAACCAACGCTACAAATAAGGAAGAGGTTAATACAATAATCAATGTCAATGGCAAATACCCCATAAACTCTCCCATAATCCCCGGCCAAAACATCAGCGGCACAAAAGCTGCCAAGGTAGTTGCTGTAGATGCAATAATAGGCATGGCAACTTCTCCTGCGGCCTTCTTGGAGGCATCAATAGGGGTGTAACCTTCTTGCATGTATCTATAAACATTCTCTACGACCACAATCGAGTTATCCACTAGCATTCCTAGTGCCAGAATCAAAGAGAATAGTACGATTACGTTCAAGGTAATTCCCATGAGATTGAGTATGAGAATACCCATCAGCATAGACAATGGAATAGCCAAACCTACAAACAAAGCATTTCTCAACCCCAAGAAGAACAACAAGACCAAGACTACCAAAATCACCCCAGAGATAATACTGTTCTGTAAGTTGCTTACTTGATCTCTAGTATTAATAGACTGGTCATTAAACAACGTTACCGTCAAGTCATCGGGGAAGCGGTTGGCCTCTGCCTTTGCAACAATCTCTTTGATTTTGTCGGAAGCTGATAGTAAGTTTTCGCCTGCACGTTTGATAATATCCAGCGAAACTACTGGCAAGCGATCGGAGCGTGCAATACTAGTAGGCTTGGCAATGCCTTCTACCACCTGAGCGACATCCTTGATAAATACCGAATTCTGAAACTCACTTTTTACAATGATATTCTCAATCTCCTCCATTGATTTGAACTCCCCTACAACACGCACCGAGCGGTTAAAACCATTAAAATTGCGCTCTCCTGCCGACATGGTAATATTTTCCATGGCAATGGCATTGGCAATGTCATTAAAGCTGATTTTTTTGGCTTGCATCTGCTTCCAATCCACATCAATTTGGATTTCCTTTTCGGATACCCCCTTGAGTTTCACCTCAGAAATTTCGGGTAGTTTTTCAATTTCTGTTTGCAAATACTCCCCATAAGCACGCAAATTATCATTGGAATAACGCCCTGATAAATTGACCGTCATAATAGGAAATTCTGAGAAGTTAATCTCAAAAACATTGGGGCCCGCCGTCAAATCCTTTGGAAAATCCTTGTCTCCTTTGGCTTTGTCTACAGCATCTTTGACCTCTTGCAGGGCTTTGTCTACTGTTATATTGGTATTGAACTCCACAATAATGTTGGAGAAATCGGCAATAGAGTTACCCTCTATTTTCTTGATGCCTGTGATAGAGGCCAATTCTTTTTCTAATGGAATAGTGACCAAGCTCTCCATATCCTCGGCCGAGTTTCCGGCATAGGTAGTTGCCACATAAATTGTTGGAATAACAATCTCTGGAAATTGCTCTTTGGGCATGGTATCGTAAGATTGTATACCAAAAAACAAAATCATAAGTGTCAACAGAAATATACTGGTGGCATTGTCTACCGCAAAAGAGGTAGCTCTAAAATTTCTGTATAATTTTTCTTCCTTATTATTACTCATTACTTGATTATTTTAAACAAATGTGTTCTTGCCTTAAATGCAAGACAAAAAGCACCACAGTAAGCTGCAATTATTGTGGTACTACTTTTACCAAGTCGCCTTCTGCTACTTGACGCGCCCCCTTCATCAACAAAACATCCTCTTTGCTCAATCCTGATGCCACCACCGTCTCATTATTGAAACTTCTTCCTGTTTCAATAACCTTCTTCTCTGCTTTACCTTCTTTTAGAACCATTACATAATCCGCACCACTCACATCTTGCATAATCAACTGATCGGCTACAACTACGGCATCTTTGACTGAGTAGTCATTGACCATAACAGTAGCCAGCAAATTCGGTTTCAGAATGCCATTGTTCTTAACAGAAGCTTCCACCTCAAACGTACGATTGGCAGAATTGATGGTACGGCCAATCGTCTTGATGCGGCCTTTCTGCTCCATTTCTAAGGCAGGAAACTTGATGGTAACCGATTCGCCTTTTTTTACTTGTCCTAAATACACCTCAGGAATAGAGGCTACTACTTTCAGATCTTTGGTATTCAGAATGGTAATAATTGGAACCCCAGGGCCAGCTATTTCGCCCTCCTTCACCATCACGGCATCTACATAACCACTAATAGGCGCATAAATGGTAGACTTAGACAATTCGTATTCTAAGCTTTCTTTGTTTTTGAGCAAGGTTTCTACTTGGCTCTTGGCTTGCAAATACTGCACTTCAGAACCAATTTTTTGTTTCCACAAATTTTCTTGCCGCTTAAAAATATCTTGTGCCAAGCTCAGGGACTCGTCCAACTGTGCAATACTTTTCTGGATACTTTCTAAATTGACCTTGCCCACCAAAGCCCCTTTGCTGATATAGTCCCCTTCCTTGACACGCAAATCAATTAGTCGCCCGCCTGTTTCGCTACTAGCATAAGCAGGATCTTGTGCAGGCACTACATTGGCTTGTACTTCTACATAGTGATTAAAATCTTTTACAGTTACAGGAGCAGTAGTTACAGGCACCACTTTTTCCTTGGGTGGATTGGGGTCTAATTTTACAACCAAAGCTTCCAATTCCTCCATCTCCGCCTTGAGTGTTTTTAATTCTTGACGTTTGGCTTTGAGGGCAGTACGCGCCTCTTCCAATGTTTCGGGAGTTTTCATTTCTGTTGCTCCACCACCACAGGCTACGACCAAGCCAAAAGCAGCCATCAGCCCCAATAGATATAGTATATTCTTCATTTTTTATTTTAATTGATTGTTTTATTGATATTAAAACCAGTATTCTTATTTGCCCAAAGCTTTATCCAATGCCGCTTTGGCCAGCACCAAATCATATAAGGCATTCAAGCGGTTGGCCTGTGTTCTGTACAATTCTTGTTCTGCCTGTGTCATCTCTAAGCTAGAACCAACCCCCTCGCGATACTTGATACGAGTGGTTTCGAGTATACGCTCGGCCAAGGCCAAATTCTCATCTTGATTTTCTAGGCTTTTTTTGGCATTCTTATAATTGGAGCGTGCATTGAGCACTTCCAATTGAATACCACGCTCCAAATCGGCCAATTGCAATTCAAATTTAGCAATATCAATTTTTGCACGCTTAATCTTGGCCGCTTTGTCCAAGCCATCAAAAATAGGCACATTCAAGGTAGCCCCCACAATGGTAATAGGAAAAAAGCCGGGTTCATCGCCGTTAAACAAGTCATTGCGTTGCAATTGTTGTTGGTGCGTAAAAAAAGCGGTAAGATTGGGCAAATATCCTGTATTAAAACGCTTTACATTCAGTTCATTGAGCGCAATGGTTTGTTGGAGAATATCTGTTTCTATTCGACTATCATATCGAATATCCCCTTCCAAATCTTCTGTTTCTACCAAGGTAATAACATCTTCCAAGTTTTCAGTCAGCACAATACTGTCCTGTAGTGGATAATTCATTTGGAACTTGAGCACATTCTTAGCCAATTGCATCTGACGTTCTAATGTTTCTAATTGTACTTGCAAATTGGACAAGGATAAATCTAGGCGATCGACATCCAAACGCTCTACCATACCATTCTCATAAAAAGCATTGGTCTCAAACCTAATTTTCTTCAGATTCTCAATATTCAATAACAATACTGCTCGGTTTTCTTCTACTAATAAGGCTTGCAGATAAGCTTGTACTACATTATACTTAATATCATAAACCTTTAGATCGGCCTGACGCTTGGTCATATCTAACAACCCTTTGGATGCCTTGAGCCCTACAAAATAAGAACCATCAAATACCAAGGTACTCACTGTAATAGAAGGCGTGAGATTGTGACGGGTACCAAACTGTACTTCTGAAAAGCCGGGTGGTGGCGGTGGAAGCCCCGGAATTGCAAAGGCATCATTGGGCAATAATTGGGTAGGAATGTCAATGTAATAGTTGTAATCAACCTTGGCATTGACCTTGGGAATACCGATGGCAGTGTACTCCTGCACATCTGCCTTGGCGCGAGCAATATCCAATTGGGCATCTCGCACACTATTGCTGTTGGACTGGGCATAGTTAATAGCTTCTGACAAAGAGAATTCCTCCACTGTCTGCGCTTGCATATTAACTACTAAAAATAGTGCGGTTAATAAAGTGCTTGTTGTTTTCATATTGTAGAATAAGTCGTCAATTCGACTATAATTTAAATGATTTTGGTTTGACTATTTTTAATGAATATCATTGGTAGGGTCTATATTATTCCCCAATTTTTGTAATAAAGCGCGCCCTTTGTCCGAAACAATAGCGTTAATATGATATTTGGCAAACTCGCTGTGTAGTACAGATGGTGAAAACTGTGCTGTTGGAAAAAGATCCATATCAGTCAGAATAAGCATCAAACTTATATGAATACGCGCCACCAACTCCACATTCAGATCGGCTCTATACACCCCCTCCTCTACTCCTTTTCGTAAATTCTTGACCACCATTTCCAACATTTCCTTTTTATGAAAATTGTCGAGCAATTCCCATACAGGACGATGGTATTTTTTGAGATCAAACAATAATGAGGGATTCATATCATTCATCTGCCTTTGGGCATAAACACTCATTTTGAGCAAAGCTTCTAAGGCATTTTCTGCCCCATCTACAATGGCCAAGCACTCTTTCTTATCCTCTTGTACATGACGTTGTACAATTTGTTGAACCAAATCGCGCTTATTTTCTACATGCACATACAGTGTTTTTTTTGACATTCCCAAATCACGGGCAATATCAGCCATCGTAACACTACGAACACCATATTTGTGAAAGAGTCCTTCTGAGGTTTCTAATATTTTTGTTAATTCATCCAAATTTAAACTACTTATATCTAATTAGACAATCATTAAGAGAATTATTACTGTATTATCAGTACTTATACTTCATTTACTGATCTCCAAAATTTATATCAAGGCAAGTTTATTGCGGCGTGAAGGTAATTACAAACCCAAGGAAACCCAAATGTTTTCTAAAGTTTCCACAGTTTTTTTTTATTTTTTTAACAAAATCTTGTGATTCATTAAAAGTTCAATAGTTTGGCTTAAAATTTTCTTTGATTTCTTTATTTTTAAGCACCTAAGTACATTCTCAAACATTAACCTAGTTTTTAGCCATCTAATAGCCACCTGTACTATGAAACAAACACTACTTATTTATTGTTTTTTGGGAATTTGCCTCCTTTCATCTTGTTCTTCTTGTGGAGACAAAAACGGTGGTGCGCTCAGTGGTGCTGATGGCGAAACAACGATTGCAGAGGGATTGTACACCACCCCAGAAGAACGCCTACAAGCGGAAATCAATTTGATGATTGATGAACAAATCGAAGTTTCCAATGCTATCCATTCCAACCGTGTACTCACCATGATTGCCGGTTTTGAATTGGGCATGTCTAGAAGTGAAGTAAAGAAACACTTCTTGAATATGAAACAAAAGAAACATCTGATTCGGGTACGCAAACGCAACAAAGGCTCCAAAAAAGTATACGAATATGTTTATCCCTTGCCACTTGAGAGCGGCCCTGCCAATACACAGTTCAATTTTGAGCATCAAAGAGGTGGAGGCGTATACAAATTGATTTGCGAACCCAGCAAACCTCGTCGTCAAACCAAAGCTACGTTCTTGGCAGAGGTACACCAACTACTAACAGAGTGGTATGGCCCTCACAATTTCCAATTGCCCAAACAGCATGGCTGTGAACGTTATGTTTGGATTGCAGGCAACCGCCACCTCGATCTGTATGCCACTGCCAAAGATGTGAAGTTTGCCTATACTGACCTCAAAGTGGAAATTCCGCCCAATATCGAAGGAGGAGGAACAGAACGCCCTACTAGCGAGCATTTATTACAATAAATAACAGGTAATTCTCTTTAGAAACTCCACGTATACTTTTTTATTCTCCTATCCGCTCTTTTGACTTTAGTTGTTTCCAACTAAGTAATACAATCATTCGTCTTGTTAGAACTACATTTAGCAACTTCGTTCTAAAAAATCTTACTATCTTGCGACTGTTACAAGAACTACTTATTTTATAACAATTGATTACCTGATACTTTTTGTAAGGTATTGATAATATGAAAATAAAAATAATCAACCACTCTAACAATCCACTCCCTCACTATGCCACTAGTGGTAGTGCTGGTATGGATTTGCGTGCTCATCTGTCTGATGCTGTAATCCTAAATCCTCTGGAACGCCGTGTTATTCCAACAGGTTTATCTATAGAATTGCCACAGGGCTATGAAGCACAAGTACGACCAAGGAGTGGGCTGGCACTCAAAAAAGGATTGTCTATCCCTAATGCCCCCGGTACTATTGACAGTGATTATCGGGGCGAAATTGGTGTCATTGTCATCAACTTATCTAATATACCCGTCACCATTGACCCATCTGAACGAATTGCCCAATTGGTAATTGCCAAACACGAAACTGTTGAATGGCTGCCCGTAGAAGAACTAACAAATTCTGAGCGTGGAGCAGGAGGCTATGGAAGTACAGGAAAAATATAAGCTATTAATTCACCTTCCCCACAAGTAATTAGATAGAATACACCCTAATTGCGACCTCAATTTTTGAAGGGATAACCAGAAAAACTGTATCTCAGCTCTTGTTATACCTTAAATTTAATTGTCAATAATAAATTTATGAAAATTATTATACCTATGGCCGGTCGAGGTACTCGTTTACGTCCTCATACGCTCACTGTGCCCAAACCATTGGTTGAAATTGCTGGAAAATCTATTGTACAACGCCTTGTAGAAGACCTTGCAGCAACGTATGGCCAAGCTATTGAAGAAATTGCTTTTGTCACGGGTGATTTTGGACAACAAGTAGAAAAGGCATTGGTTGCTTTGGCCGAAAGCCTTGGGGCTAAAGGCTCCATTCATCATCAACACGAAAAATTAGGTACTGCTCATGCCATTATGTGCGCCAAGGAGCATCTTCACGGAAAGGTGATTGTGGCCTTTGCCGATACGCTGTTCAAATCAGACTTTGTATTAGATACAGAACAAGAAAGTGTATTGTGGGTACAACAAATAGAAGACCCTTCGGCTTATGGTGTGGTAACACTAGACAAAGAAGGTTATGCAACTGGCTTTGTTGAAAAACCAACTACCTTTGTCTCTGACTTAGCCATTATTGGTATTTATTATTTCAAACACGCCGAAGTGCTGCGTGAAGAATTACAATACTTGTTGGACAATGATATGCGCTACAAAGGGGAATACCAAATTACAGATGCCCTAGAAAACATGCGTAAAAAAGGGGTAAAATTCCGTACACAAGCTATTCAGGAATGGCTAGATTGTGGCAATAAAAATGCAGTGGTCTATGCTACAGAACGCGTGCTAGAAATCAAGAAAGATGCTGCTACTACTGCTAATAGTGTCACTACCGAAAATTCTACCATTATCCCTCCTTGCTTTATTGATAACAATGTTGTTATCAAAAATTCAGTCATTGGGCCTTATGTTTCTATTGGCCGAAATACAGTCATTGAGAATTCTATCATTTGCAAGAGCATCATACAAGACCATGCTGTGGTTAATAATGTAGTTACCCAAAACTCCATGTTGGGTTCTCATACGGAATATATTGCCAAGCAATCTGAACTAAGTTTAAGCGATTTTTCTAAATTTAGACAATAAAGGTATTCATCACCATCTGTTTTACTAAAAACGCATCTAATTGATTATAAGCCCCTAACAGTGTCTTTGGGTAAAATACGGCTCGTTTAGCTTTCTATTAGAATAGATCTTTCTTAAAACAGTGTAAAAATTTGCGGCGTGTTGGACTTTTATGAACCTTAAGCAGCCAAATATATTTATACAAGTGGGTTGAGTAATAACAATAGATTAACAACTTTGTATAATTTTTTGGATAAGATTTTGTATCTTATTATGGTATACCTCTTTGACGATCACGCATTTTTAAACCTTTCAATTTTCTTGTTATTAAATATATTTTAAGGTTAGTGATTTTTTTATAAATTGAAACTATATGTGCAAAAGGTTCACTACTACATGGACAACTATCATTTTATTGGCTGTACTGGCAATGGCCTCAACAGCTACTGCTCAAACAAAAAAACGCCCTAAAGAAAGTACTATTCTATTAGAGAAATTATTTATTGAAGCCAATAAAGAAAAGCTATTAGGCAATGTAGAAGAGGCCATACAACGCTACTGGGAGGTATTGCAAAAAGACAATACCAATGCTCCCTCCAATTATGAATTGGCGCGCTTGTACCAAAAACAAGAAGACTGGAGCAAAGCTGCACTGCGTGCAGCACGGGCAGTAGAACTAGATGAAAACAACTTGGATTACAATAAGTTGTATGCAAAATTACTGGAAAGAGAAGGCAATTATAAAAAAGCTGCTGACTTGTATGCTCATCTCAGTGATGCTTATCCATCTAATGAGGCACTCTATACAGAATGGGCCTACTACCTAACCAAATCTGGCAAACCAGATCAAGCCATCAAAGTATACAATGCCCTAGAAAAACGTATGGGGGTGAGAGAGGGAACCTCTATGCGTAAGTACAAGCTCTACATGAAAATGGGCAAAATCAAAAAAGCAAGTCAAGAAATTGAGCAATTAATTGAAGCTTTTCCCTCAGAGCCTGAATACCTCATTCGATTGGCCAATTTCTATGCTTCTACAGAGGACTTAGAACGTTCTAAGGAACTGTACAAACAGGCTTTGGAACTTGACCCCAACAACCCAACGGCCAATATGGCTATGGTAGAGTTCTTTATACAAAATGGTGATACTAGTCGTTATCTCAATGCTTTGCTCAATACTTTTGACAACCCCAATCAGGATTTATTAACCAAAGTAGAAACCCTAAAACGCTTGGTAGAAGGGGTAGAACAACAAAAAATCAGTGAGCAGTATGCTGCTGATATTAACAATTTGAGCAAAAAACTTGTATTGGTTCACCCCAATAGCAGCTCGGCCAATACCCTACACGGAAGAATGTTGTACAGAGCCAAAGCTTACAAACAGGCCGCCCATGCTTATGAAACCGCCTTGCAGTTTGCCATCAATGATCTCCATGTCTGGAAACGCTTATTGGAGTGCTTGCACAAAAGTAACAACCAAAAAGACTTGCAAAAATACGCACAGCAATTTATTGATGTTTATCCCAGCCAAGCGGTCAGCTATTACTATATGGGCATAGCTCATTACCAGCAAGCCGCCTATCCAAAAGCCATCAAAGCACTACAAGAGGCCCTGTTTATCGACCCCAACAATATGGACTTGCAAGGTAATGCCTTGAGGTATCTAGCCAAGACCTATGATGCCCAAGACGATATTCCTGCGGCCGAAAAAGCATTTAATGAAGCCATCTTAATGGCGCCTCAAAATCTGGACATCATCCATGATTATGCCTACAGCCTCATCAAACACAAAAAAGAATTGCCCAAAGCAGCAACACTCCTAGAAGGCATTCTAGCCAAAGAACCTTCCAATTATCAATATAAAAATACACAGGGTTGGCTCTACTACAAACAAGGCAATTACAAGGAAGCCCAGCAAACAATAGCACCTACTTTGGAACAAATACAAGAACAACCTGCTCTATTAGAACGTTATGGTGATGTTTTATTTAAATTGGGAAAAGTAGATACGGCTGTTGAATATTGGCAAAAAGCACTAAACAATGGCTCCTCTTCTACTCAATTGCCCCAAAAAATTTCAACCCGTCAATTGTATGAATAGGTTTCTACTTGGCTTATTAGGATGCTGTTTTTGGGCCTTTACTGCTTGCAAAACCCCTTCTGTGGCAACAGATACACCTCGTCCAACCAAAAAAACAGCAAAATTTCTCTTGCGACAATTGGACAAACAACAATTGCAGTATCAATGGTTTGGTTGTCGTGCCAAGATCAAAGTAGATAGTGAAAAACAGGATGTTGTTTTTTCGGCGGCCTTGCGTATGCAAAAAGATAGCTTGATTTGGGTGCGTATCAAGAAAATGAACGTGGAAGGTGCTCGTATCAAAATCACCCCACAAAGCATTGAAATTCTCAATCGTCAAGAAAGCCAATACATCAAGCGGCCTTTTTCTTTTATCAAGGAAGAATATGGCTTGGATATTAGTTTTGCACAATTGCAAGAAGCCCTACTGGGCAATCCTATTCTGTACCAAGATCGCACCCTATTAAGTGATGTAGCCGAAAATCGCCTGCTCCTCAAAACACCCCCCAACCAAAAGGAGGTGCTAAAATTATTCTTGCGTGCTTCTGATTTTCTCTTGGACGAATTGCGTGGTTCTGTAGAGGGCAGTAGCCTCACCATCAACTACATGGATTATGAGCTGGTACAGGAGCAACAAATTGCTACCAAAAAAATCATTCACATAGATAGCAAAGATGTGGGCGTAGTAGACATCAATCTCAAATTTTCGGGTATGGTGTTGGATGAAGTGCAAAAAGTAGGTTTTACAGTTCCTAGTTCTTATGAGCATTTGTAATACCAATCCATATTTAGAAGTAGGATAATAGGTTCAAAGAGATTGGATGTGGGTACAAGGCTAATGCCAATGATCGAGCAAGGCCATCAAGTCCCCTTCTTTGAAGGTTATGCCCAACTCTTGCTTTATTTTTTGATTGCTAATAATCTTGTACGCCAATGGGCTGCTGGTTTCTGCCACTGCAGGCTGCAATCCCAATGCTTGAGCAGCCTTGGGATAAAATTCCATCTTGAGTGGATGGCTATCAGCACAGGCATTTACCACCTCGCCCCAGTAGTTTTGTGCTAATATTTGATGAATACACTGCAAACAATCTACCCGATGAATCAAATTGATGGGTGCTTCACTTTGCTTAATTATGCCCGAACGTTGAAAAAAACGGCCGGGATGACGCTCACCTCCAATCAACCCTGCAAATCTCAAGATCGTAACCTCAAAGCCTTGGGCTTGCTGCAAGGCTTGTTCACTCTTGTATAGAATATGGTCTTTTTGCTCCACGCCTTCCTCCTCTGTTACCACTCTATTAAGATCGGGATAAACCGAGGTAGAACTTACAAATAATACCTGCTGAATGGGAGCAGCCGCAATTAAGGGCAGCAAACTGGCAAATTGCTCACGGCTAGGTTCTGAGCGATCGGGGGGGATATTGATAATCAAAATATCGGCCTGCGAAAAAGCATCCCAATCCCCTGTTACTTCCTCCGACTGCACTCGCAATTGAACCACTCTAGAGTGGTTCTGCTTCAATTGTTCATAACGTTCTACAGAAGCCGTAGAAAGTTGAGTAACATAGCCCTTTTGTTCTAAATAAGAAGATAAAGATGCGCCCAACCAACCTGCCCCCAAAATGCTCACTCTTGTTGGTATCATAATTAGGATTGAGATTTTTTGGCAGCATCCTTGGCGGCTTTTGCTTTTTGCTTGGCCTCATATTCCAAGGCACGCTCCAAGAAAATGGTGAATTTTTGATTTAATTGTACTACAGCCTTGGCAGCACGAGGCGCATTTACCTCATTGACCCAAGAGGCACGTATAGCCACATAATAGGGAAAAGGCTCTACCAGTTTTTCTTCCAAACGCTGCACACGCAACACATCAAAGGGAAAATCTGCTCCTTTTTCCTTAAAACTAGCAATAAAAACATGCGCTTCTGTTAGCTTAATACTAGGATCTACTTCCCCTTTCTCATTTACAAAAATGCCTTCTCTTACCCCACTTGCCAATGCCTTGCTACTTGTATCATACAACACATAAACAGGACAAAAATCAAAATTATTCAAAAAACTACCTTTCAAACTCTCATTAAAAGCATCTCTACGTGCTATGGTGGCATCATAAATGGCTTGGTGGCGCTTGCGTTGAGCCTTGGTTAGCTTGGAGCTTTGCAAAGTGCGCTCCATAATAGTCAGTTTGCGATGGTTGGTTTTGAGGCGCAACACAACCGCTCCATTGTTTTTTAGCTCTTGAATAGAACGGGCTGCAAAATCTTGACGTTCCTTGAGCAAGGGCATATCATCACGCTGGCCCCACAGACTTGTTTGCCAACCACACAACAGCACAAAAAACAATAGTTGATACTTCATAATTCTCTCTTTTAAACAGATGGATATTTCTTGCAAAAACATCAAAAACTAATCCAAGTTTAGCTTGTTAAGAGAAGTATAAATAGCTAGACTACTCTCTACTAGAATTAGGGGTCTTGTACTTTTTTTTTATCTTAGCTATCTCATTGTTGATACGGCATACACGCCCATTCGGCACTACTTTGAAGCTACTTGTTTATATTTCATAAAGTTGCAAATCTTTGTTGAGTTGTGATTATCTTTTTATAATAACCACACAAAGATTTCTATTACTGTTAAAATCATTATGCAAACGTCTGCTGACATTCAAGCTCTACAGGAGCAAATTGCCTTAGAGAGCCAAATTATCGACCGTTTATTAGCCGAAACCAACAAGGTAATTATTGGTCAACAATACATGTTAGAACGTCTTATGATTGGTCTACTAACCAAGGGGCATATTCTTTTAGAGGGATTACCTGGACTAGCCAAAACACTGGCTATCAACACCTTGGCCAAAGCTATTCAAGCAGATTTTCAGCGCATTCAATTTACGCCCGACTTGTTGCCGGCCGATATTGTGGGAACCATGATTTACAATCAGGCAGCCAATGACTTTACGGTGCGTAAAGGCCCTATTTTTGCCAATTTTGTTTTGGCCGATGAGATCAATCGTGCGCCTGCCAAAGTACAATCGGCACTGCTAGAGGCCATGCAAGAGCGCCAAGTAACGATTGGGGAAACCACTTACAAATTGCAAGAACCTTTCTTGGTTTTGGCAACACAAAACCCCATCGAACAGGAGGGAACCTATCCATTGCCCGAAGCGCAAACCGACCGTTTTATGCTCAAGGCAGCTATTACTTATCCCAACAAGGAAGAGGAATTGGCTATTATGCGTATGAATATGGCGGGTGCTTTTGCCGAAGTGCGCCCTGTGGCGACTACTGCCGATATCTTGCAAGCTAGAGAAACTGTACGCAAAGTACACATGGCCGAAAGTATAGAGCAATACATCTTGGATATTGTTTTTGCAACCAGAGAGCCGGCTGCTCATAGACTCCAAGATTTGGCCCCCTTGCTCTCGTTTGGAGGCTCGCCAAGAGCCAGCATCAATATGGCTTTGGCCGCCAAAGCACATGCTTATCTCAACAAACGAGGATTTGTAATTCCTGAAGATATTCGCGCCATAGCCGAGGATGTATTGCGCCACAGAATTGGGCTTACTTATGAAGCACAAGCAGAGAACATTTCTACAGAGCAAGTCATCGAAAAAATTCTCAATACCATTGTGATTCCTTAAAATTGATCTCATGAGAGCATTATTTGTACTCAAAAATGACGCTACGGTAGTGATTAGGGAAGCAACCACACAAGATGCGCTGGAGCTGAATGCGGTAATAGGCAAAATATATGGCGCATCCAATACGGTGCTCACCTCTTTGGAGGAGTTTCAAGGTATGGATTCGCTCAATGGTCAATTGCAACGTATTTATTATTATCAAAATAAAGCGACCTACTTGCTGCTTGTAGCAGAAATAGATGGACAAATAGTAGGCACCTTAGATTTTTCTAATGGCAATCGCCAACGCAATGCCCATACGGGCGACTTTAGAATGGGGGTTGACCCCGAATTTCAGAATCTGGGAATTGGCCGCTATATGATTAGTGTTATGCTAGATTGGGCCACCCAAAATCCGATTATCGAAAAAGTAAAACTGACTGCTTTTGCCAACAATTACAATGGCTTGCACTTGTACAAGAGTTTGGGATTTGAGGAAGAGGGCAGAGGTGTTGAGGAAATCAAAATGGAAGAAGATGTTTACTTGGATGTAATTAACATGTACAAAAAGGTGTAGAGTAATTCTCCAGAAATACAGAACTAACCATATTTATTGATTAATTTTATTCCTATCAAAACCATACAAGTAATCATCCCATGCAAGAACCAGATCAGCAACTCGAACAAATCGTTGATAGAGAACTCAGCAAAGTAGAACAGTTTAGTAGCCCTTGGCAATTGCTCAAGAAGGCACTTTCTTCGTTTTTTATTGTGCTTTTTATTGGCGCAGGGTTCTTAGTCAATGCAATTATTGCTATTGCTTTTGCATTCAAAGGTTTTGGTTCTGTAGTTTGGTGGCAATACCTTGGAGGCATTGTATTGCTGCTGGCTGTTTTTCCTGCTGTTTATATTTTCTTTGCAATTGCTTATGCCAAAACTGTGATCATTTGGGAAGCTTATCGCGAAATACTTCGACCTATGATTGCCAAAGCATTTGGCAAAAGCTTAGATATATATTTGGTAGATAATCCCAACCAAGCCCCTCCAGTAGATGAGGAAAGTATTGTCTCGACCATTGAAAAAAGACAAAAACACTTGTTGGAAAAACTACCTGATTTTTTACGGGCCTATGTTCAGGTCTTTTTTACGGCCAAAGATGTTCTAACTATTGTTCGGGCGCAGCGTGCCTCTGGTGGCGAAAAGGAAGCCGTCAAGCGCAAAGCTATGGACAGTTTGTTTGAATCTATTGATTTGCAAATTTCCGAACTAGCAGAGCCTTCGCTCCTTCCTTTTTGGATTGTGGCCTTGGTCAATGCGGTTGTGGTTTATTTTTTATTTTAAGAACACCTTTATATTATGTCTGTAACCACTATTCAAAACGAACAAGCCAAAAAATATCCATTCTTAGCAGAAATGTATTTGGATGATTATTTTCCTGATAATTTGGTAGATAAAGCCAAAGATATTTTGATAGAATTGTGTAAGACTATAGAAGCACAACAACCTCCTACCTTAGAGGATTTTTATGCGCTTACACAGGCTACCACCGAACAATTTAATCAGTTGGCAGAGGAGTTTGCTGCCCAAGATAGCGAAATAGAAACCTCTGCTCGGGAAGCCATTGCCGTAGACATGACCATGGTTAGTTTATTTTATGGTTTTGAAGAGGCAGATGCTGAAGAAATGATTGCCAATAGAGATTGGTAAATAAGTAAAAAGCAATATGACGATTACAGAATTGCTCAAAAAAGTACGTAGAATAGAACTCAAAACGCGCGGCTTGTCCAATCAAGTTTTTTCGGGCAACTACAAAACGCGTTTTAAGGGCCGAGGTATGTCTTTTAGTGAAGTGCGGCCTTATCAGTATGGCGATGATGTTCGAAATATTGATTGGAATGTCACGGCTCGCACCAATGAGCCTCATGTCAAGATATTTGAGGAGGAGCGGGAATTGACTTTTATGTTATTGATTGACATTAGTGGTTCGGCTTATTTTGGCTCTAGCCAACAATACAAAATAGAGACAGCAACAGAAATTGCGGCCACCTTGGCTTTTTCGGCTAGTGTCAATAACGACAAAGTGGGGGCTATCTTTTTTTCGGACAAAGTCGAAAAATTTATTCCACCCAAAAAAGGCAAGCCTCATATTTTGCGTATTTTGCGTGACATGCTTTATCTAAAGCCGCAGCAAGTGACCACCAACCTTCAAGAACCGCTCAAGTATTTGACCAATATCATTGACAAACGCTGCACGGCCTTTATCTTATCAGATTTTATGACGCAAGACTATGAAAAGGCTATTCGTTTGGCAGCCAATCGGCATGATGTCATTGGAATACACTTGTATGATCCCTTGGAGGAAAGCTTGCCCGATGTGGGCTTGCTCCCTGTGCTAGATGCCGAAACAGGCCAAACGCGTTGGGTTGATACTTCGTCCAAAGCATTGCGCCAAGCTTATGAACAAAATTATCAACAAAATTTAGACTATTTTAAAAGTACTTTTTTACGCAACAATGCTGATGTTTTAAGCATTAATACAGAACAACCTTATCTTACTCCTTTAATCAAATTTTTTAAAGAACGCCGTTCCTAGATGCTGTTACGTTATTTTTGGTATTTATTGTGGGTCGTATGCCCTTTGACCACTTTGGGGGCACAGGCTCAGGTCATTGTTCTAGCCGACAGTACAGAAATACTGATTGGTGATCCGCTAGGATTGCGCTTAGTGGTAAATGTTCCTAGCGGTGCTCAAATTGTATTTCCCAGCATTACCGAAGCCTTGGCCGACGAGGAAGTGGTCGAGCTACTTGATCAGGGCGAACGCCAAATGACCAAAGGCAAAGTAAATGACACCTACGAATTGCCCCTAACCGTGACGGCATGGGAACCGGGCCAGCGGCAACTGCCCACCTTAGGTTTTAGTTATAAATACAAAGATGAGGTAAAGGAATTGCGTTCCAAACCCTTTACGTTTACCGCAACGGCTCCTCAAGTAACAGGCGATAGCACCTATGTGGCCGACATCAAAACCATATTGTCCGAAGAACTCACCTTTTGGGATTATTTGTACCAAATACTTTCCCATCCTATTGTAGCGGTTCTATTCTTTTTATTCTTAGCCTTTGCTGCTTTTTATGGCTTGGTTAGGTATAAGAACAAACTCAAAGAACGGGCAGCACGCCAAACGCCAGAACAGTGGGCATTGGAACAATTGGAATTATTGGAGGGTCAAGGTTATATTGTACAAGGCAATTTTATTGCTTATCACACAGGCATTTCGTTTATTTTAAGAACCTACTTTGGTAGACGTTTTAAGATAGATGCGTTGGAACAGCCACTTAGTTTTTTCTTGCCAGCATTGCAACAACATACCTTCTTACAGAACAACCAAGGTTTGCAAGAGGAACTAGCAACGGTACTCCAACAAGCAGATTTAATCAAATATGCCAAAGCTTCGCCCCTGCCTGTAGCCAATATCAAGGCGGGACAAGCCATCAAAGAGGTGGTGGCACTGGTACAACATCGTTTGGAAGCGGCAGATGCTGCTCAAAAAGAGGAAAATTCCTCCACTAAATCTACTGGATAATGATAGCTCAAGGAATAGAATTTGCACAGCCCTACCTACTCCTACTGCTGCTCTTGTTGCCGCTTTTTGGGGGTTATTATTATAAAAAACAACAAGAATACTACGCCACTTTGCGCCTATCTTCTACCCAAGGTTTTCAGGTAGAAGATAGTTGGCGGGTCAAGCTGCGACCTGTTGTACAAATATTGCAATTGCTGGCTATTGCTAGTTTGATGGTTGCCCTAGCTCGCCCACGCTTGGTACTTACCAAAGAGAATGTAGAAGTAGAAGGAATTGATATTATGATTTCTATGGATGTTTCGCCTTCTATGATGGCCAAGGATTTTGATCCCAATCGTCTAACTGTTTCTAAGCAAGTAGCTCAAGAATTTGTAAAAGCACGCCAATATGATCGAATTGGCTTGGTGGTCTTTTCTGGCGAAAGCTTTACCCAATGCCCCCTTACTACCGATCACCAAGTCCTCAATAACTTTATAAATAATGTACAATCGGGCTTGCTCCAATCGGGTACGGCCATTGGTATGGGCCTCGCTACAGCCGTCAAAGGGCTAGAAAGCAGTGACACCAAATCCAAAATTGTGATTCTGCTCACCGATGGAGAAAACAACTCGGGCTATATCTCTCCTACCCAAGCGGTAGGGCTTGCCAAAGAATTTGGCATCAAGGTCTACACCATTGGTGTAGGCTCCAAAGGGCAAGCACGAATGCCCACAGGTATTCGCCCCAATGGCAGCTATATCTACAGTTGGATGCAGGTGAATATTGACGAAGAATTGTTGACCAATATGGCCAATGAAACAGGGGGGCAGTATTTTAGAGCCAAGGATTTGGAAGAACTCAAAGCCATTTATGGTCAAATTGACAAACTAGAGCGCAGCAAAATTGAAACCACTACCTTACGGAATTACACGGATCAATTTCATTATTTTGTTTTTGCCGCCCTGCTTTTTGTCTTCTTACAATTGGTCTTGTCCAATACTATTTTTAAAACCATTGTCTAAGCAGCAACTATGTTTCACTTTGAAAATACCGCCTATTTTTATCTGCTGTTTCTAGTGCCTGTCGCCATTGGCTTATTTGTAAGTGCCGTATGGCAAACCCGCCAGATGCGTGCCCACTTTGGTCACTTGCTGGGCTTAGAACGCTTGGCACCGGCTATTTCTACCTACAAACGCCCTCTAAAGTTTGGCTTATTGTTGGGGGCTTTTTTGCTTTTGATTGTGGCTTTGGCCAACCCTAGAATGGGCAATACCACCCAATCGGTAGAGCGGGAGGGAATAGACGTGTACTTGGCCTTGGATATTTCTAGGAGTATGTGGGCCGAAGATGTCAAGCCCAATAGAATGGAACGGGCCCGCCAATTTGCCCAAAAACTGGTTGATGAATTGCGGGGCGATCGGGTGGGGCTGATGGTGTTTGCAGGGCATCCTTATTTGCAAATGCCCCTCACAACTGACTATGCTGCGGCTATTTCGTTTATACAAATTGCCAGTCCCAAACTGGATGTCACCCAAGGAACGGCCATTGAATCGGCCATTGAGCAAGTGGTGAACATCACGCAAAAAGAAGGGCAGGAAAAGCAACGGGCTATTATTGTTATTACAGACGGGGAAAATCACGAAACTAATGCCCCACAAGCCGCTCAAGCAGCCAAGGAAGAAGGTGTCACCACTTTTGTAGTGGGTATTGGTACCGAAACAGGCGCGCCTATTCCTGTCAAGGAAGGGCGTATGGCCCAATTTCAGCGCGATAAGCAGGGTAATGTGGTGCAAAGCAAAATGAACACGCCCTTGCTCCAAGAAATTGCCCAAATGGGCGGCGGCAAATTCTACAAGGCCAATGAAAAAGTAGATTTGGTACTGGCTCGTATCAATAATGAATTGTCCAAACTAGAACGTTCTAGTTTTGAACAACAAGAGTTTGATGTGTACGAAACCTATTACCAATATTTTGTGGCCTTAGCCTTGTTATTATTAATAATAGAATTCTTTATCAGTTATAGAAAAAGCATTTGGAATATCGCCCCTAAGAACGATACTACCGATTCCTAAACTAGTCCGCCATCTTGTACAAGGACATTTTGAGGGTGTCATTGTTCTCTAGCGAGAACAGCAATTTGAGGGTATCTTGTTGCTCCCAATCTACCAAGGCACTAATTTCCATAGAATCTTGCTGGCTCTTGAATGTTAGCCAATCTCCATCTAGTTTGTACGCCCCTGTATCTCTATGCCCCGGATTGCCAAAACGTCTGTAATTGGTATTCCCATCAAACCAAAAACCATTCTCATTGGTAGGGTCACTGCTCTTGCTAATATCCTTGCCGCCATAACTTACTTGGTAAATCTTCCAATTGCCTTCCAATTGATTGGCTGCTGGTTCATCACTACCACAAGCAGTTAACACCATAATTGTTATTACTAATAATAAGTATTTCATACACTATATTATAACTCTATTAATCCTTTATTTTTTGCACTAGGCTCTATCAAATCCCATTGATTGCCATACAAATCCTCAAATACGGCTACTGTTCCATGACCCAATGTTGCAGGAGGCCGCACAAATTTAATGTTCCTTTCGTTCATTTTGTTATAATCTCTCCAAAAATCATCCGTAAACAGAAAAAAGCCTACACGCCCTCCTGTTTGATTGCCAATGCTGTTTTTTTGCTGCTCATTGGATGCTTTGGCCAACAAAATGGCACATTCCTTGGCCCCCACAGGAGCTACCAATACCCATCGTTTGTGCTGGTCTAGTGGGGTATCTTCTATTAATTGAAAGTCTAGTTGTTGGGTATAAAATGCGATGGCTTCGTCATAATCCCGAACAACTATAGCCACGTGTGCAATTCTTTGATACATGATAATTTTGTTTGAACACAAAGATAATTTTATAAATTCAAATAACCTTATATCCTCCCAAAAGACGCTTTTATTAGGTTTTCTAATGATAGTTTAGAATATTTGATAATTTGCTTGAGCTTGCAATGAATTATGAACCTACACGACTATTACCAAAATCTTCATTCCAGCCGCTTGTTGTTTAGAAAATTCACCCTAGAAGATGTGGAGAGTTGGATGGAGTTCTATAAGAACAACCCCAGCCTTCCTTACTTGGGACTCAATTTGAACAGAACGCAAGAGGAGATGGCAAAGGCTTGGATCAACTCCCAAACCAGACGTTATGAGCAAAATGGATTTGGACAGTTGGCTGTGATTGCTAAAGCTACTGGTACATTGATTGGCAGCAGAGGTTTTCGTTGGGCCGAGTACCAAGGCCAGCAGCGTTTGCATTCTACAGGGGCGTTCAAACCTGCCTATTGGCGACAAGGATTTGGTTCGGAAAGTGCCGCTTGTATGTATGATTTTGTTTTTCAGCATACCAATGAAACCTGCATTTTTGCCCGATGCCACCTCCACAACAAGGCTTCACAAGCCAATTTAACCCAATTGGGCTTTGTATTGCAAGAGCAAATCTCATTGCCCCAACAAACAATTTTTACCTGGTGCCTGAGCAAAAAAACTTGGGGGGAGCGGCTTGCCTGAGTGGATTATCATCTTAGAGATGATTATCCACTCAGGCGCGCACTCAGGCACAAATGGCCTTGCATGGTCTGAAAGGCGGCCGAAAAGGGAGCTTCTATACACCATTGTTGTTGGCTGTATGGATGTATCCAGTTTAGTTGTTGGGCGTGCAGCATCATTTGGGTCAGGCCAAATTTTTGTTTGAGCAGGCGGTTTTGCTTGTTGCAGCCGTGGGGGCGGTCGCCCAAAATGGGGTGGCGCAAGTGGTTGCAGTGTTTGCGTATTTGGTGGTAACGCCCTGTTTGGGGGCGTGCTCGTATCAGGCTGTAGCGAGAAGTGGCAAACTTGCCCGATGGCCAAGGCATTTCCGATTGTTGCACCAATTCAAACTGTGTTTGGGCGGCTTGCTCCTTGCCTCGGTCATTAATCAAGGGCTTGTCTACCACCACTTGGGCAGGAAAATAGCCCCGCACCAAGGCATAATAGGTCTTTTGGGTGCTGGGCAATTCCCATTGTGCTTGGGCGGCCTTGGTGGCCTCGGCACTCAAGCCAAACAACAGCACGCCCGATGTTTTGCGGTCGAGCCGATGCACCAAGTGGACTTGCTGCCCCAATTGGTCACGCAAGAGCTGCAAGGCAAATTCGGTGGCCTCGGCAGCTATCTTGCTGCGGTGTACGAGTAGGCCGTGGGGTTTGTTGATGGCGACATAGTGCTGGTCTTGGTAGAGGATTTGGAGGGGCATTGGTGTGTTTTTATATCTGATTCAAAATCCGTATCTTTATAATCTGTCTAAAAAAGATAGATTCACCATTTCATACTTTATGAATTCTACAAAAATAGCCCTAAAGATATACAAACAGTTTGTATCTTCTATTACCAAAAGTGTTATTCCTATTGATTTAAGACACAAAGAAATCATAGGCACTACACAAGATGATCCCTTTGATAATTGGGTACAACAAGAGCTAGAGACTAGCCTAGGCATGGATTATGAAATTTACAACACAGGTAAATTACAAACGCCAGATTTAATTATTAGGCACAAAGCAACTAAGGAAATTCTTTGTATAGAGGTCAAAAAACTAACACAAAAAAAGAATGGACAAGATCCTAGAGGGTGGACAATGGACTACAATAGTAGTTTGCCTTGTGGTAAAACTATCATTCAAGCAGGAGAAGAAAGTATAATTGTTCCTCTTTACTATTTGTTTGCTTTGCTAGATTCTGACAATAAAAATATAGTTACTTTAATAATTCTTGATGGTGACTTTTTAAACTATGATGTTGAAATTCATAAAGAAGCAAAAACCAGCAACTACATGGAATACCATCACGGGCCTTATGGAGAAGGTTCTGTGAGACATAGAAAGATGTATGTATATCCAAATCCACTAAATTCTAAGTTGAATTACTTTCATCTTAAATATACATTTGTTGCCAAAAAGCATGAATTAGAGAAAGTAGAAGCGAACTTCAATATAGCTGCTGAAATTATAAGAAGAGATAAGTTTAACAACTCTTTTCATTTTCTAGTAAAGAATGATTACTCTGTTACAGCTTCGGATATAACGCCACCTCCTGTTATTGAAGGGATTTTTGATTCACTCAAAAACCGAAAAAGTAAAAAACGTAATTTAACATCGCCAAAAATTCCAAAATAATCTTTAAATGAACAACTATAATTTTTTAGGTCTATTTACAGGAGCTGGTGGTCTAGATTTAGGTTTTGAGAACTTAGGTTTTAATCATATTGAGTCTAATGAAATTTTACCGTATGCTGTCGCTACCCTAAAAAAAAATCGTCCATTATGGGATATAATAGAAGGAGATGTACGAGGATATACTCCCCATTATAAAGGCGATATTGATGTTTTATTAGCAGGCTTTCCGTGTCAAGGTTTTTCTTTGGGTGGCAAAAGAGATCCAAAGGACATTAGAAATACCTTATATAAGGAGGTTCTCAGGATAGCAAGTATTAACCAGCCACGAGTTATAGTTTTAGAAAATGTACTCAATATGCGAACTATGATTCATCCAGAAACAGGGAAGCCTTTTGAGCAACAAATCAAAGAAGAGTTAGCCGCTATTGGTTATTCTACGGTATCAGATTTTTTTAAAGTGTGTTATCATGGTGTGCCTCAAACTAGAAGACGGTTTATCTTCGTAGCTTTTAGAAATGATGTTCCGTCTTACTTTTCGATGCCTAAACTAGAACCGATAACAACTGCAAGAAACGTTGTTTGGGAACTAGGAAAAAACGATAACTTACTATTGCCTAATCATAATCCAACTTGGGGGTTCAAAAGCTATGCTCATAAAGAAACTTATGAAGCTTATAATGATGATGCGGTAATTCCTGTACGCTTTAGCCGAACTGCATCAGTTGGCAATCCTATCAGAAGTCTTGATGAACCTTTTCCTGCTATCGACACTGCAACTGTTTGGGGTTGGGCCAAAGGAAATGTCACAGCCAAACGAATAGTAAAGGATAGAACCAATGATAAATATGTCAGGAATCCTGACTCTACTGCCAAACTATGGCGAATTTCGGCCAGTCGATTAAGGGCTTTTACTGCTCGGGAGTATGCTCGTTTACAAACCTTTCCCGATGATTGGGAATTTGTAGGTAAGAGCAAAAGAGAAATTCAACTACAAATAGGAAATGCTGTTCCTGTTATTTTTGCCGAAAAACTAGCAGCTTGTATTTTAGATGCGCTACTAATTATGGATAAAAAAAAACGACATCACCACAAAAAAGGAGCACAACTAAAAATATTCTAACAATACATCTCCCGCAACGCCCGCAACGCCTCCTTCAAACGCAAACGAAACTTAGCCTTTTCGGCAGCATCTAGGGCTTGGCAGCAGGCATCCATTTGATTTAGATTGGCATAACAAACGGCCATATTCTTATAAGCATAAGCATTGTCCGAATCGAGCGACAAGGATTTTTCTACGGCTGCTAGAGCCAGCTCGTATTCCTGTTCGGCAATGAGCAAGGAAGCCTTATTATTATAAGCATAAGCATAATTGGGATTGGCTACAATGACCTTCTCAAAATACTCCATAGCTTTGGTGTAATTTTGGGCATTGAGGTAGATGAAGCCCATATTGTTGAGCATGTCAATATTATTGGGGAAAGTTTCTAGGGCTTTTTTGCCATAGTACACGGCTTTCTGGGTATTGCCTGCCGAGCTGTAGAGGTTGGAAATAATAGGATAAGTAGCCGTGTAGGTCGAATCGAGTGCCAGCACTTGCTCGTGGTAATCAATGGCTACATCAATTAGCCCTTCGCTTTCGGCTACGGCGGCTAGGCTGTGTAGTGCCTTGACATTGGCCGAATCGAGTGCCAAGGCTTCATTGGCATATTGGAGAGCCGTTTGCATGTCCTCTTGCTGAAGATAGCTGCTGCTCAGAGCTGCCTTGACCAGTGCAGGTTGTTGGGTTTTGGGCAAGGCACGTTCTAAGTGTGGAATCGCTTCTTTGCCCTTTTGTTGTTCCTCATACAACAAACCTAGATCTTGGTGGGCGGCAGTTTCGTTGGGTGCCAAGGCCAATATCTGCTGGTAATGCGCTATGGATTTATCCAGCTGCCCTTGCTCTTGATAAATAATGGCTAGATTATAATAGGTCGTCAGGTTATTGCTATCCAGAGTCAATACTTGCTCGTTTAGCTCAATGGCTTCTTGATATTGGCCTTGTTTGTAGGCTTCCTCGGCAGCAGCACTTTGTTGTTTTACTTTGTCTTGGCAGGCGCCCAATAGCAAGCCACAGCAACCCCATAGCACTAGATTTTTTTTCATTCCTTGTTGTTTTAATTGCACATTGATCGGTCTTCTAAAGCTACAATAACCCTACCTTAAATTGTGGTTAGTTGTTTTATTTTTTTGTTAATGAGAAATTAATTACGTCAAATACTTTCCAACAATCGGCATTCTTCTTCCCATACCAAAAGCCTTGGATGACACACGCAAAATGGGGGCAACTTGTGCCCGTTTAAATTCATTTCTATTGACCATGCCCAATACACGGTGTACCAGTGCCGCATCAAAACCTTGCTCAATGATTTCCTGTGGGCCTTGGCGTTTTTCTATGTATTGATACAATATGCTGTCCAGAATATCATAATCGGGCAAACTATCGGAGTCCAACTGATCGGGGCGCAACTCGGCAGAAGGTGGTTTGGTGATGATGTTGACGGGCATCACTTCGCCATCCTTGTTCATGTATTCGGCCAATTCGTAGACTTCTGTTTTGTACACATCAGCAATAACCGAAAGGCCGCCAGCCATATCCCCGTATAGGGTTCCGTAGCCTACGGCTGCTTCGCTTTTGTTGGAGGTATTGAGTAGAATATTGCCAAATTTATTGGAGAATGCCATGAGGAGCATCCCACGAATACGTGCCTGAATATTTTCCTCGGTCACATTAAATTCTAAACCTGCAAAATGGGGTTGCAACAATTGTTCATAGGAGTTGTAAACGGATTCTATTGGAATAATATCGTACTGCACATTGAGGTTTTGGGCCAATTGGCGGGCATCATTGATAGAGTGGTCAGAAGAATACTGAGAAGGCATTAAAATCACTCGCACATTGGCTGCGCCTAGCGCACGCTGGGCCAATACAGCCACCACAGCCGAATCAATACCACCCGACAAGCCCAAAATGGCTTTTTTGAGTCCGAGCTTGCCAAAATAATCCCGAATGCCTGTGACCAAGCCATCGTGAATCAGGCGCATTTTATCTTTTTCTTGCACTTGCTCTAGCCCCCCTTTTAGCACGGCATCCAAGTCATACACCTTCAATGCTTCCTCAAAATAAGGCATTTCGTCATAGACCTTGCCATCAGGCGAAACCACCAAAGAACCGCCGTCAAAAATCACCTCTGTTTGTGCGCCTACATGATTGACATAAAACATAGCCTTGCCATAACGGCTCACATTGGACTTCAATACATGGATGCGATTTTGGGCGTGGGCATAATTGAAGGGCGAGGCCGATAGGTTGAGCACAAAATCAGGGTCTTGTTCCTGCAATTCGTCCAAGGGGCAAATGGTATAGAGTGGGTTTTCATTGCCAACATTCCAAATATCTTCACAAACGGTCAAGGCAATTTTTTTGCCCTTGTACTCAACTACCTTAAATTCAGAAGCAGGCTCAAAATAACGGTATTCGTCAAAAATATCATAAGTGGGTAATAGGGCTTTGTGCTGTACTTGCTGAATAGCTCCATCGGCCAAAAAGTAGGCCGTATTGTACAAATCCTTACCCTCTACCACAGGGTTTCGGCAAGGTGCGCCCACCACAATGGCAATGCCCTGTGCCGCTTCTGCCAAACGCTGGATGACCTCCTCGCTCCTAACAATAAAATCATCAAATTCTAAAAAATCGCGGGGGGGATAACCTGTCACGGCCAATTCTCCAAAGACGACTATATCTGCGCCTTGTGCCTTGGCTTGGCTAGTGGCTTCTAGCATTTTGTTGAGGTTTCCGTCAAAATTTCCGATGTGATAATTGAGTTGTGCGAGTGCTATTTTCATTGCTGTAGTGCTGTTTTTTGTGAGTGGGTAAATGGTTGTTATAACCTTGATAAGAGAACACCAAAAGTAGGGCTATAATTCCTGCAATAGCTTAAATCCTGCGCCTATTCTTCTTCCTTGTACCAACTGGCATATTTGATATAATTTTGAGCGATGCGCCCAATGGTATCTTCTAATTGAGCTGGACTCAATTCCTTGACTTTGCGGGCAGGCACTCCTGCATAAATACTATAAGGTTCCAATACAGAATTTTCTAACACCACTGCTCCTGCGGCAATCAAGCAGTACGAGGGCAATACCGCATGATCCATGACCATAGCCCCCATTCCAATCAGTACATGATCGTGAATGGTACAGCCGTGTACAATAGCACGATGTCCAATAGATACATCATTGCCAATAACGGTTGGCGCACGTTGATAGGTACAATGCACAATTGCCCCATCTTGTATATTTACCCGATTGCCAATTTTGATGCTGTGTACATCGCCACGAATCACCGCTTGAAACCAAACACTGCAATCATCCCCCATTTCTACATCACCAATAATAGTTGCATTTTCTGCCAAGTAGCAGTTTTTTCCCATTTGTGGGGTTTTGCCCCGTACTTTTTTTATTAATGCCATAATTTATTTTTTACTAAAATTCTATTGATTCATCAAGTTGTAGCCAAGCTCTATTTTACATGCTTGCGCTAAGTTGCTAATTCTGCCTACCAAATTAAGAAAACTAGCCTCAAAGCAGCTATTAGCACTAAAAATTTCTTTAGGCATGACAATTGAATCCTAACAAACGTTTGGGTAACAAAATACCAGTTGTTCTGTTCTGCTTTGTCAATTCCTACTAAGAAGTTGTATCTTTAGTAGATTCTTGTTTCCTTACTTCGTTAGAAATCGTATCTAATTGATTATCAATTCATTACAGAAAAACAAGCAAAATCATAAAAGATTGATAATCAAATAGATACAAGATGTTTTTTTTAGCTTTTTTGTTCAAAAAGTAAAAAATCTACGAAGTATTATGTTTATAATCATCAAAATACCCCTCTATGAGGATTTTAATTAACTATTGTATATTTTTTTTAATTGGTGTTGGACTTCCACTAGCAGCACAAGACGCTATAACGTTGAGTCCATTGCAAGAAAAAGACCAGACAGATAGAACCTACTCGCTGCTGGATTACGATTCCTCGGGCTATTATGTCATGCGTTTTAACAAGGGGCTTTCTTATGCCGAATTGGAATATTATGACCCATCGCTTCAGACCAAAAAAACATACATTGTTACACACAAAAAACGCAAATATGTGGGTTTGGTCAACTTGAAGGGCCAACTCTCGATGTTGTATTTTAGATATATTGAAAACAAAAGAAACAATACCCACGAACGGGTGAGTTTGTACGCTGTTGGTATACAAAAAGATAGTTTTCAACTAGAGCAGGACTCTATAGAATTGATTGCGCCTTTTAAGATGGAATCCAATTTTTATAGAGTCAATTTTGCGGTTTCGCCTGATAGAAGCAAGGTGTTGGTGTATGATTTTGAGGAAGAGGGGGATATAGATGGGGTGCAAGGCTTGAGCAATGAAATTACCTTGCGTGTTTTTGACAATGATTTGAACCTACTTTGGACACGCAAGGTAAATCTTTCGCCTGACGGGGGAGCCAAAAGACGGGTGGCTATTCAAAAATTGCGGATAAATGATGCTGGTGAGGTGGCCATTTTGACGGATGTTTTTCGTGACAAACGCAGCTACAGCATGAAAGAGATAACGGCCGATCCCACGCTATTTTTTGTAGGTAAGGAACGTAAGAATTTTTCCTTGTTTCAGCCCAATCTAGGCAATTATTTTTTTAATCAATCCAATTTTACTTTTGATAAAGAGGGCAATATCCTCTGGTTTGGTTTTTATTCCAAGCAGCGTTATTATCAACAATCGGGTACGTTTTTTATCAAAATAAACAAAGCCCGTACCAAGGTATTGGTCAAAAAACGCTACGATTTTACCCCTGAGCAAATGGCCGATATTCTCAACAAAAAACGTGTTCGTGCTGGTATAGAGGCCCGTTCGTACAAGTTGATACACTGGCAAATCATGGCAGATGGAGGCATTGTTTTTTCGGCAGAGCAGCAGCCGGGCAATGGGATGCAGTTTAGGAGCAATGATATTATTGCTATAAAAATTGGAAAATCGGGCGAATTGGAATGGCTCAAGCATGTCTTTAAACATGGAGAGGAAGTGCCACGCCTCCAAACCTTCCTTTCCCACTATCTTTGTACCAAGGGTTCTGATGTGTATTTGGTGTACAATCAAGGTTTGTACGCCGATGGTTATGCCGCAGCCGTCCAAATCAATGCCCAAGGCGATATGAAGCTCCGCAAATTTTACAATTATCAACGCCAACAGGAGTTGCTTTGCCCCAAGCTGTCCTTTCGTTTAGATACCGCTAGTATTTTCTTGTGTTTTCAAGACCGCTACTTTAGCGATTACCGATTTGGGGTGCTGGATTTGGAGCGTTTGTTTGCGGATAGCAACAAATAGGCGTATGCTTCTTTGTAGCGTATGCGTGTCTGTAGGGGCGTATGCTTGTCTGTAGGGGCGTATGCTTGTCTGTAGGGGCGTATGCTATACGCCCTTACAGACAAGCAGGATTGATGCCCAATACGTATTTTTTGACTACTTCAATCATTGGGGCAGACTCCGCTCCCATAAACCCTTCAATATCCTGATCGGTGATTTTTTGGGCATAGGCTTCGGTCAAATCCTTGGAAATGGGCAAATACGACCAGTGCCATTTTTCTTCTTGATAACCATAAGGGCGGTCGGGGCCCATTTCGGAATACACTTGGCAGAAGCCAAATTGAGGAGCATTGGCGACCAGCCATTCATACTCTTGGAGTCCTTGCCCTTGTGCAAAATAATCGGGTTCTAGGCTATTGATGTCAATATCTGTCCCCCAGTGGTGGCGAGAAGTGCTGGGCATAGAACTCCAGCGCAAAATTTTGGTGGCCCGGCCTTTGGGGTCTTTGACGGTGCTGGATAAGAGTTGGCCGTCTACTTTGCGCTTGCCTGTCCATTTGGCCTCCCAGATTGATTTTTGCACATCAAAGGGACGTGTAGCCGATAAAATCAGCAAACGGATCCCATCTTCCTTGGCGGCAGCGTGCATTTTCTTGAAGCTCTCTAGTGCCTCTTGGCGCATATACATTTCCTTCTTGGCATAAGGGCTAGGGATTTTGGCAAAACGTTCGTCTTTGGCAGGGTCAAATTTGCCCATTAGGTATTTTTTGCTGATTTTTTGCATAATGGCTTGACGTTTTTCGGGCGAGAGGCTATCGGGGAGTTCTAGCTCGGCTTCTAAGCTTGCCAGCATAGCAGAATCGGGTGCTTGGTGCAATAAAGCCGTTTGTGCTTCCTTTTGTGGGCTGTTAGCGGCTGTTTCTGGTGCTTGGTGCTGTGGTGCTTGTTGGTCACAGGCCAAGAATGCAACACTTAGTGTCAATACAATTAAAAGTAGCTTTGGGGTTATCATACGGATAATAATTTTTAAGACTTGTACCAATCCAATCAGAATGCAAGGATTTAGCTGCTAATTTTTAAACTTTTCTTGATGAGTTCTCCATCACAACTAATTTCCATCAAGTAATAGCCTGCTTCTAGATGTCGAATATTTAAGGGCAGATTAAGCAGCCCTTTTTGGCCGTCAAACTCTCGTACAAATACTCGTCTACGTTTGGTATCAAACAATTCTAACACCACCTTGCTAGAGGTTTTGAGTGTAATGGGAACCTGAAGTTGTCCCATACTTGTATTGGCCTGAATGGTTTCTAATTTGTCACTACCTAGCGTACGAACCTCTAAAAACTCTTGAGCTATTTCCTGTCCTGCCCTATCAATGGCAACAATTCGATAATAATATTTGCCTCCTCGTTTGTAATTCTTATCAATATAAGTATAATTCTGCTGCTTGTTGGCAGAAGCCCCAGCTCCACGAACAATATCCAAGGTCTTCCAAATAATTTTATTGCTCGAAACTTGGATTTTGTATTTGACACGCTCTATTTCATAAATGCTTTGCCATTTCAATTCAACCGTATTATTGAGGTATTGGATATTGCTATTAACCAATTCCATGAGAATTTGAGGCCGTTTGGGAATGAATTTATCTTTCTTTCTATTAAAAATAGTAATAGAATTCTGTTGCTCAATCTGCCACAAGTCTATATTGGTAGGCATATAAAAACGGGTAGCATCGGTCAGGCTTCCCACCTCGTTAACATTTTCTGTTTTAATGGTACGCACTTCTATTTTGCTCAAATCTACAAAGAACCACTTTACTTGATTGAACGAACCACTGGCTCTAGTCCAACGTTTGTTATCATCAGCAGCTCTTAGCGGCGCACCCCAGCCGCCTTCCCCTACAAAAACTGTCCCTGCTACATCTCGCACAAAGCCCTCATCATAACCCGGTTCACGGCGGTCATTGCTCACTCGGATAGGCCAAGTAATTTTGGACATGTGCGAATCACACTCCAAGACCAAATCCATTCCATACTTAAAAAACAAAGGCCCCCAATGCAAACGCATGTATTCTTGTTCGTGCTTGCGCGAATTGTGTGGGCGAATGGGATGATGGTATTGCGCCATGCGCCACCCTATATTCTGGCTCAGGCTCAAATCCTGCTCCAACCAAGCAATTTGAGCGCTACTAGACGATTGCATACTATTGAGCGTATAAATTCGGAGCAATCCTCGGGCAAAGGTCAATCCATAATAAACCATTGGATGGGACACATCAAACATATCAACAATAGAAGCATCGGAACGCTCATGATTGCCACGAGCGGGCACCAAAGCCGTCATTCTGCCATCGGGTGCAATGGTCAATTGCCAATCATCCAGCCACTCTTGCCATTCACGGCTGCTGTCGCCACCTGTCATATCGCCTGCAAACAGGACAAAATGAGGCCGACAACGAGCCACCATTTTATTGGCGTTTTGGCGTGCGATCTTATGGTTGCGTGAATCGCCCCCTCCAATAATCGACAAACGACTGTCGTATTCATCGGGCAGGGTCTTGAACGAAAAGCGTTTGCTGCTGCCTTCGGTGTCTTTTATAACAAAGTAATAAACGGTATTGGGGCGCAGCTTGCTCAGACGTGCAAAATGGTTGTGCATGTCTTTGGCGTGAATGGTGCGATCGGGATAAGCTTTGTAGGGATAGTTGTTGTCATTGGCTGCTGTTCCATAATAAACAACAGGATTGCTTCCTGAAACTTGCTCCCAACCAATAGTGATGGTGGTAGAAGGTTCGTCGCGAATCATACAGCGATACCGAGCGGTAAGTGCCCAAGCATCGGCAGTGGTGAGGAATAAGAGCAGCAATAAACAAGCTAAAGTTTTCACAAAAAAAAGATTAAAGTAGTATCACAAATAAACAAGGGGTAAGGATTGGTAGACCAGTCATGTAAACTTGTTTTCATTGTCATAACAAACCAAAGTGCTTTATTACTTTAGTTGCCCCAAACAATGCCAAGTTCACCTACAAGCTTATAAAGATAGTTTCTAAAAAAATGATTCAGCAAATTAGAACACAAAAACCACCTAAAATGTGGTAATTTTTACCAAAAAAGCTCAACTCCTTTGAAAGAAGTTGAGCTTTTTGTACCAAACTGTAATAAATTTTAACAGAATTTGTCAAAAGCCATTTTTAGGTTGGCTGCAATGGCATCTGCTGTATTGCCCTCAATGTGGTGACGCTCTAAGAAGTGTACCAATTTTCCTTCCTTGAACAAAGCAATAGAAGGAGAAGAGGGCGGATAAGGCAACATATATTGACGTGCTTTGTCTACGGCTTCTCTATCTACTCCTGCAAAAACAGTTACCATATTGGTAGGTAGTTTTTCGTTTTGAGCAGCCATTTTTACACCGGGGCGACAGTTGCCTGCTGCACAGCCGCATACAGAGTTTACTACTACTAGAGTAGTTCCCTCTTTTTGGTCGAGAATAGCACTTACGTCATCTGCTGATTTAAGTCCGTTGAACCCATAGTCGGTTAGATCTTTTTCCATGGGTTGTGTTAGATGTTCTGGATACATAATATTTTTTTTGAAAAACGATTTTAATAGAGTTCTGTTGCCGCTCAGGTACTTGTGTCATAAAACTACCGTTAACAACTCATTATTTAGCAACCACTTCAATAATACAATTTTATTTTTTACCTTGTATTAACAATTCTATGCTGAATTACCAATGTTGTACCTTGTTTGCCCCACAAAGACAAAGATATAAGATTTGGCGCAGCTCTTAAATAATTGTTGCAATACTAAAGATTTTTTCACCAAAAGTCAACCATCGGAATCCACATAAGTAATAAACAAAGATAGTGCTTATTTTGCGTCTTTGGCATTTTCATTTTGTCATCTATCTGCCACTTCTACCAAAAGTTGGCCTTAGGCAACGTATTTAGGCATAACAAACTTATGGCCTTTTGGTTGTAACTCCTACATTACAACATTCATCTCATGAAGCGTTCTCACCTCATTACCAGCTTTTTAATTGCTGGTTTTATTTATTTTTTATCGTCTTGTACAGCAGACAAACTGGGTATTGAGCCTCAAGGCTTGCAATGCGACCAAACAACCATTACTTACGAGGGCCATGTCAGAAACATACTCAATACACAATGTAACACGTCAGGTTGTCATGACGGAAATGTAATGCAGCCCTTCCTAGATTATAGTAGTATGGATCAAACTCGTAGAGAGCGTATTTATACCCGTACTTGTGTAACCAAAGATATGCCACCTTCAGGTGGGCTGTTGCGTCAGCAAATTGACACCATCCGTTGTTGGCAAGAGCAAGGTTATTTAGAAAACTAATCTTAATTTTTAGTGGGTTTCTTTGCCTCCACTCTATCCTCCTCTATTTCATTTATACGCTCAATTCTATATCATAATCTCTATGAAAACAATTTGTTTAATTCAAAAGGTTCTTTTTTTTACTGTCCTGTTCAATTTTATCAGTCTTAATACACAAGCACAAGACAAACCGGCCAAGGAATACGTCTTTCAAACGTTTAAAGACACGCGTGTTATCAATAGTTATTCGGTAGAAACCTTACAAAAAAGAGTGCTCGATTTCCGAATTTCGCACCGTTTTGGCGATTTCTTCAATCAATGGCAATTTAATAATGCTTGGGCTGATTTTATTGGTTTGGAAAATGCGGCTGATATTGGTATTGGTGTGGAGTATGGTGTTACCAACAATCTAACCTTAGGGTTTCACCGTACCAAGGGAGCTTCTGCTTTGCGTTCTTTGTTGCACGGTCTGGTCAAGTATAAAGTTTTATCACAAACAAAAGACAATAAGATGCCTCTTACGCTTACTGCTGCGGGCACTGCCAGTATTTCCACCGCTCCTCCTTCTGCTGATGTTACCTCTGTAGCCTCGTTTCCAGGGGGCATTGCCCATCGTATGTGGTATACGGCTCAATTGTTGGTAGGTCGCAAATTTGGCGATCGTTTCTCTTTGCAACTGTCTCCTACCTTTGTTTGGCGCAATTTGGTAGATGCCAATGATAATAATTATGTGTTTAGCACAGGGGTTTCTGCTCGTATACAATTGAGTAAAGTATTGGGTATTTTGGTCGATGCTACCATCCCATTTGACAACTTACGTTTAAATGCAAGTAATGGTTATTATATTCCTGTAGGCATAGGTTTTGAATTTGATACAGGGGGCCACGTTTTCCAAATCAACTTAACGAATGCTCGTGGTATTGAGCCAGCCGACTATATTCCAAATACGACTAGCAATTGGGGAGATGGACAGTTTAGAATTGGTTTTACCATTTCTAGAGCGTTTAGAATGTAAGCCATTTTGAAGTATTGAAGTTGTTTAAGAATAGCCTAATGTCGCTAATGGAGGCTAATTATCAACGCTATTCCATTTTTAAACAACTTCATTGAAAGGAAATTATTTAGCATCTAACATTGAACTACATGTTTCACAGATATAAAA
Organism: uncultured Aureispira sp.; assembly: GCA_964445645.1. Lineage (GTDB taxonomy): Bacteria > Bacteroidota > Bacteroidia > Chitinophagales > Saprospiraceae > Aureispira. The sequence goes on from CAYULH010000002.1 coordinate 119,277, forward strand.
TTGGCATTCTATTGGGATGCTTATTAACAGGAATTATCATTGCAAGTTTTACCTTGCGCCCTAGCGATCAGCCTCGTTATTATCTCTCAGATGATGATAGTCTTTGGAGTGTCTATGACAAATTGGGCAAAATTCGCTTTAATGCAGTTAATACCTCTATCAAAGGTGTTTCTGTAGAGCGTGGGCGTGATTTGATTCTGAATGGCTCTTGCGAAAAAGCCGATGGAAAAGGCCGCACCAAGGAAGTGAGTCCTTATTTTAAGTGTACGGCTTGTCACAACATTGAGAAAGAATTTAGCGATTTATCTAATGTAAGCTCCGAAAAACGATTGGAGTATGCCATTGCCAATGATTTGCCGTTTTTGCAAGGAAGCTCTTTTTATGGGCTAATCAATCGCAAAACATTTTACAATGATGATTACCAGAAAAAGTATGGTCATGTACCAATTATCAAGGCATCTAATACAGATATTCGAAAAGCCATACAGCTCTGTGCTACCCAATGTGCTCAAGGCCGTTGGTTGGAGGATTTTGAGGTAGAGTCTATCTTGGCTTATTACACAACATTGGGATTAAAGGTCAAGGATCTCAATCTGACCAAGGAGGAACAAGCTACTGTAGAAACGGCTATGAATAACAAAGAAAATCAGCAAGAGGCCATTCATTTGCTAGAAGGCAAGTATCTGGAAAAAAGCCCCGCTCACTTTGTGCATCAAGCCAAACATTATGAGGCATTGGATGCCAATGCCTTAAAAGATGTAGCACGTTACAAAAATGGACAAGCTATTTATGAGCGTAGTTGTTTGCACTGCCACCAAGCCGAGCGTTATTCTTTCTTTAGTATGAATGATGGTAAAATGACGTTTGCCAACTTGCTTAGTCGTACCAAGTCTAATGGCAAAACCTCGCTTTATGAAATTACACGCCACGGCACTTGGCCATTAGCTGGCAGCCGTGCTTATATGCCCCTTTATCCAATAGAAAAGTTATCAGAAACTCAGTTGGAAGATTTGAGAATATATATTGAAAATAGGGCTATGGGACAAGTATTAGCGGCCAAATAAAGATTTTGCAATTTTTTCTCTAACGTTACTCCGTGATTTTTGCTATTATGCTAAAAATCACGGAGTATTTACTTTAATACACACATGTCAAAAACAACGGGTATAATTTTATTGTTACTCATTACACTGACACTACTTGCCCACCAAATTCATCAACCAACAGCACCCTTGGCCGAGATCACAGATCAGACCAAAGTATGGAGTGTCATGTCAGGCTTGGGCAAAGTAAATGTGAATGTCCTTTATAAAAATCCACAACACGATGCTATAAAGGGAGAACAATTGGTAACCAAAGGAATTACCCTAGATTTTCAAGGTAAAAAAACACCACGTACAAGTCCCAAACTAACCTGTATTGCTTGCCATACTGTAGAGAAAGAACATCCTATTTTTGGTACTATGGATCCTCAAAGTCGTTTGGAGCATGGGGATTCTACAGGTATTCCTTTTTTGCCCGGAGCACCGTTGTATGGCTTGGTCAATAGAGTAGCGTTTTTTACAGATGATTACCAACATACATTCCAACACAGACATCAACAAGCACTCAAAGATGGTCATAGAAATATACGTCTAGCTATTCAGGCTTGTAACAAGGTGTATGCAAAAGGGCGCACCTTGGACAACTGGGAAGTAGAATCTATTCTCGCTTACCTTTGGACATTGGAATTGCAAATGGGTGATCTCAAAGTGCCTGACACCATTGTTTCTATCATTGAACAATCTATTTCTAGCAATATCAATGGCTCTAAGGCGGTAAACTTGATGCGCCGTTATTACCCCGAAGTATATCCTGCTACACTAGCTCCTCCTATTCCTTATAACAAGCGTGCAGAGGTATCACCTGTTCTCAATAGTTATAAAAATGGAAAACGTATTTACAAACTGAGTTGTTTGCATTGCCATGCGAATAAGCGTTTTGCCAACCTAAAACTAGATCGGAGTCAGAAGACCTTAAAATTTCTGAAAAAACATTTTGATACAGATTCTAGGTATTCTATTTATGATGCGGTACGCTACAGCCCCGGTTCCAAAGCCAATCGTTCCAATATTCCTCATTATACGGCACAGCGCATGAGCGATCAACAAATCCAAGATTTGCGTTTCTATATAGCTCAACGTGCTCAAATGGGTCCAGAAGCAGATAAATACTATGAAAAACAAAGGCATTAGTAAATAGCATACTTACAGCATTCTCAACTAAAAGAAAATATCAATACCTTCTCTGATAATTAGAGAGGGTATTTTTTGATTACCGTCCAAACAGCAAGCAATATTAAACCTATTTACGTTCTAAGATTAGAACGTAAACAAAATCCGATGCGAAATTTTCTACTCATATTTTTGCTGTGCTTGGCACAATTGGGGTGGGCACAACTGCAAGCCAACTTTGGTAGTGATGTACAAGAAGTATGTGTTCCTAGTTTGATTCAATTGTCTGATAGCTCAGTTTCGACCAATAGTACTATAGTACAATGGGAATGGACCAATAATGGGGTGGTGTTCTCTACACTTCCCAATCCTGCTCTTTTTCTAAATACTGGAGGGAGTTATGATATTTGTTTGCAGGTAGTAGATACTTTGGGCAATCGAGACACCCTTTGCCGTACAGGCTACCTCCTTGCCTTCAATCCCCCTACGGTTGCTTACACTATATTGCCAACAACAGGCTGTTCTCCTGTATTGGTTAATTTTAGCGATAGTACCCAATTGGGAGATGCCCCCATCCAACAATGGCGTTGGGATTTTGGAGATGGCACGCTTGATACCACCCAAAACAATCCGGCCCACCTCTACACCACTGCGGGAAATTTTGATGTTACTTTAGTGGTCATAGATACCAATGGCTGCCAAGATGCCCAATTGCAAAGCAATGCTGTTACCATTTATCCTAGCGTTACCGCCAATATTGCCTTGAGTTCGTATCAGGCCCAATGTGGCCTACCTGCTACCATAGGTATGCAAGGCATTGGCAATAGTGCAGGTTTGAGTTACAATTGGGAGTTGGGAGATGGGTCGCTTGCTTCAGGTCAGAATATCAGCCATAGCTATACCAGTGCCGGTTGTTTTTCGCCTACGCTCACGGTGAGCAATGCTTGGTGTGCTGCTACAGCTACCATCCCCTCTTGTATTACGGTGTCCGATGCGCCTATTGCCGATTTTACCATTAGTGATAGCCTACATTGTGCGGTGCCTTTTAATGTACAATTTACCAACCAGAGTCTCCATGCTAGTAGGTATACTTGGGATTTTGGCGATTCTACTTTTAGTAATAATAATAATCCCAACCATACTTACACGAGCATTTCGGCCAATGATACCATCACCTATTTGCGTGGACTCATTCCTGTGGTACTCACGGCTAGTAATACAGCAGGTTGCGAGGCCAGAGACACCCAGTACATTCGTGGCTCTTTACTAACAGTAGGTATAGTACGAGGCAATTTGCCCTGTACTCCTGATACAGCTTTTTATACCGCTCTTATTCAAAATCCATCCTCTTATGTAACCCCCGTTTCTTATCAATGGACATTAGATAATGCAGCCTCTATGACTAATGGTGCTGCTGCCGCAGCCTATTATCCCGATTCGGGGTTCTATAATGTTGCCTTGGTGGTAACAGATGATTTGGGCTGTGTGGATAGTGCTGCCCTATTGGTTGATGTAGGGCTTACGCCTAACATTGATTCTATTACTACCGATACCAATTTTGTCTGTAGACTTACCAATATAGATTTTCAAGCTTATGGGTCTAATTTTGTCGATTATTGGGCTTGGAGTTTTAGTGATAACAGTTCGGGTTGGGGCATGAACTTCAGTCATAATTTTCAAGATACAGGCTTTATTACCGGCCAAGTTTTAGCGAGTTTTAGGGGTTGTTTTGATACCATGACCTTAGATACCTACTATATTTACCCTCCTATTGCGCTATTTTTCACTGAAGACTCTTGCAATTCCTTTACTATAAATTTTGTTGATCGATCTATTGGAGCACATCGTTGGTTTTGGGATTTTGGCGATCCTACCACTACTACAGATACCTCCAGTCTACAGAATCCGAGTTATACCTACCCTGCTGTAGATACTTATTTTGTCAAACTAACGGTTTATAATGATAGTACCAATTGTGTAGATACCTTTAGCAACCTTGTTGTAATCAGTAACCCTATAGCCGATTTTGATATTCCCGATTCGGTCTGCACCATTGCTGAAATCATTCCTATCAACAACTCTAGCAATGCGGTTTCTTTTTCGTGGCAGGCCAATAGAGCCTCCCCTATTACCAGTGTGTTGCCCGAGCCAATCATACGATATGAGCAAGCTGGTATTTACCCCATTACACTCTCTGCTTTTTCTAATACAGGCTGTTTTGATACCTTGCAAAAGACGATTTATGTAGCAGGTATTGATACCAATATTACACGAGCACCTATTCCTGCTTGTCGGCCTGCGGTGGTCAATTTTACAGATAGCTCACAGGGTATTTTGTCGCCTATTGTGGCTTGGCAATGGGGTAATGGCACTACTGGCCCTAGCACTACCCAAGTCTATGCCTTTCCGGGCGAGCAGGGAATGCCCTTGCAAGTCACTAATGATTGGGGCTGTACCTTCAATTTGATAGACAGCTTTCCAGTAGGTGGCCTGTTTGTCAATTATACCACCAATCGGGATATTTGCATAGGCAATATTAGCACCTTTACAGCCATTACCACCTCTCCTGCCAATAGAGATGCCTTTCCGCCTTTTACCTATATTTGGGATTTTGGAGATGGCCACCGAGATACCACTACCCAAATCACGATACAACACTTGTACAACAATGCCGGAATTTATGATGTTTGCCTAGATGTGCTGGACTCCATTGGTTGTATTACTACCCTCTGTAGAACCGACTGGGTAACAGTACATGACCCAACTGTGCTGTTTACGGCCGATACCTTTTTCTCCTCTTGCCCACCACTAGAAGTTAATTTTTCGGATTTGTCTGCCAGTGGCAGTACTTGGCGTTGGTCATTTGGAGATGGCTCTATTTCTAGCCTCCAAAACCCCAGTCATATTTATTCTACCCCCGGCTTTTATGATGTGATTTTGGCCGTAGAAGCCTTTCCGGGTTGTGCTGCCATTGACACCATTTTACAAATGATTCAGATTACAGGCCCTATAGGACAATTTAGTTCGCCCCCCTCTAGCCACTGTGCGCCTTTTGCCATAGAACTCCATGCCAGTGGCTCCAACATTGCTGGTTACACTTGGTTGTTTGGCAATGGAGATTTTCAGATTCATGCTGGTGGGCCTAACGATACCGCATTTTACACCTATACCCAAGCAGGCAAATTTGTCCCTACAGTAGTATTTGATGATGGTATGGGGTGTCAAATTCCAATAGAAGGCGACACCATTGAAATTCTGCCTAGCCCTGTGGCACGTTTTCGGGCACAGCCCCTAACTTGTGGGGTGGATTCTGTGCAGTATATTTTAGATACTTTTTCTAATAATTGGGATGCCATTTATTGGGAATTTCCACAAGGACAACCCAGCAGCTCGACCCAACAAAATCCTTGGATCACCTATAGCACCACCCTGCAAGCTGCTGCCCAACTCATTATAGTAGATGGCAGTTGTGCCGACACGCTTGTCCAAACCAATTTGGTTCGATTGCAGCCACCACCACAAGCTGATTTTGATTTGGTTTATAATGATTCTTGTGCGCCAGCAACCATTCAGTTTATCGATCAATCTACCACATCGGGACAAGACTCTATTCAGACTTGGCAATGGGATTTTGGCAATGGACAAACTGCCTCACAGACAGATACCAGCTTGGTATACAACAGTGCAGGCAGCTACAGCATACAATTGATCGTCAGTGATCGCAACAATTGTCAAGATACCATTTTACAAACCATTGATCTTTATGCTCCTCCGAGCATCAATGCAAGTGCTCCAAACACCATTTGTGAAGGCGATAGCATCCAACTTCAAGCAATGAGTACAGGCACTATACAGTGGCAAAGTACATTTTGGTTGAGCGATAGCAACAGCCTCAGCCCTCTAACCGTTATTGACAGCCAACAGACCTATTATATTTTGTCTACGAATACTTATGGTTGTCAGGCTAGAGATAGCTTAGTGATAACGGCCAGCCCCTACTTGCAGCCCAGCGTTATGGACAGCAGCCAAATTTGTTTGGGCGACAGCCTCACCCTCCAAGCCAGTAGTAATGGACAAGCGTTGATTTGGCGCAGTAGTGCTGCACTATCCTGTACCCATTGCCCCAATCCGGTGGTCAGTCCTAGTCAGAGCAGTTGGTATTATGTACAAATAGACAGCAATAGTCCTTGCTTGGCCGAAGACTCTATTTGGGTACAAGTATTGCCTTTGCCTCTGGTGCAAATAGGAGCAGATAGCAGTATATGCGAGGGCGATAGTTTGTTCTTGCAAGCTATAGGAGGCATCGCTTACCAATGGACGGCCAATGGGGTACTGCTCACAGATACTACCGCACAAATTGGGGTACAACCCACGGCCAATACCATTTATCAAGTGCAGGTACAAGATGTTTTTGGCTGTATGGATTCTAGTACACACCTTGTACAACTTCGTTTGCGAAACACCACTCCCCTCCCCCAACCAACCATTTGTAGAGGAGACACGGCTATACTACAATTGAGCAGTGGCAGCAATCCTATCTGGCAAGGAGCTGCTTTGTCTTGTCAAGCCTGTCCCATGCCCAATGCCTATCCTACAGACTCTAGTTGGTATCAGGTTTCTTATTTTAATAATAACAACTGCCTAGTTAGAGATAGTGTGCCTGTACACGTCATTGATACCCGTTTTTTCCAAATATTACCTGTGGATAGTATTTGTTTGGGCGATTCTGTACAATTGCACGTACAAGGAGCCAATGCCGCTATTTCGTGGAGTCCTGCTGCTACGCTCTCTGATCCTACGAATGTACAAACTTGGGCATTTCCCACTAGCAACACTTGGTATTATATCAATTTGCAAGCAGGGGATTGTGCCATAAACGATAGTATTTGGGTAGCCCTCAGACCGCCCACCCAAATCCAAGCCAACGACTTGAGCTACTGCATGGGCGACTCTGCCCAATTACTGGCTACAGGCAATGCCTTGGGCTATGTTTGGAGTCCGAACACCAACCTGAGCAATGACTCTATTGCCAGTCCTTGGGTGTCGGGCAGTACCAACCAATCGTATCAGGTGATTGGTGCAGGCTGGTGTAATAGTGATACGGCTTTTGCCAATGTGCAAGTACAAGCCTTGCCCGGCTTGCAGATCGATAGCGTCTTGACCGTCTCTTTGGGGCAAGTGATTACCCTAACTGCCAACAGTAATGCCCAAGATATTTGGTGGTCGCCTTCCGATGGTCTTTCTTGTGATAATTGCTGGCAAACAGAATGGACAGTAGACAGTGCCCAAACCTTTTACATCACGGCAATAGATGACCAAGGTTGCTTGGTGCTGGATTCCATTGTACTGCGCTTGCAAAACGATTGTGTTCCCGATTTGGTGTTTGTACCCAATGCCTTTAGCCCTGATGGCGATGGTTATAATGATGTGCTGTTTGCACAAACGGGATCTGTACAAACCCTTGTGAATTTTCAAATTTATAATCGTTGGGGAAACTTGGTATTTGAAACTAGGGATTTTAATCAAGGATGGGACGGACGCTATAGAGGAGAAACATTACCCCCTGATGTATTTGGCTATGTATTGCAGTTTGAATGCCCCCAGTCGGGCCAAATTATACTCAAAAAAGGAAACATCACTATTTTGAGGTAGTATTTTATTTTTATTAAAAACACCTCAAATATCTATCTGTGCTCTCTAATAAATACAACGAAGTTGTTTAAAAAAATCTTAATAACTTTGCCAAGCAACGATCAAGAAATTTTTAAACAACTTCGTTAACTAACTAACTAGTTAGAATTAAGCATCAAAGCCCTTAATATTTTTATTGGGAAAATTTTTGTAATACTGTTGTGCACGTTTCTCTCCAATAAGTGCAATCATTTGGTCTTCCTCTGTTTCTTGATCTAAAGATATGATTTCAACTTCCTCATAATCTTCCAAATATTTTTCCTCTAACATGTGAATAGAGGGAAAGACCATTTTAGTTCCGCCTTTCAATTTCCAATCAATCATATTGTTGTACTCCGCTACTGCCGAACAAATCTTGCTATCAGAACGTCCATAAATCTTATTGCAGTAAGTAGTCATCTTTTCACCTTCAATAATATCATAATAGTGTGTCAAGTCAGGCGACTTACCTAGAGGGCGTTCCTCAGGAGCCATTTGGGATTTGAGTTTCAGCGTAATTTCGGCCTTTACAGGTTCTCCACTAAGTGAAAACAGGGTAATTTTTATATTACATTCCTTTAACGTGGCTTTAAATACGGCTGGATTACTCTCTCCATCTTTGGTACTACTACTAGGAAATACTTGACCCCAAACTAATTTTAAATAAGGAGGGCCATGAATTTCTTCGTTATAGCCGTATACTGTATTCTGCAATTTTGCTAAGTGTTTTCGAATACTAGGCTGGGTGCCAATTAAAAATTCATCTTTCATGCCATCATCTATAGGCAAGATACCTGTTGCATCGGCATAAAATTTAAAATCTAAGTTCATTTTATTATAACCCGTAAAGCCATCTACTGGGCCTGATGAACCTGAGGCGGCCAATGAGATTTCTTTTCCTCCTTTCTCCTGTCCAACCTCATTATAGCCAAATTCATATTCTAATTCTTGAGGGTTTACTTGTACATTAAAGGTATACATTGGATCGTCTGTACAATCTCGAAGTTGATGTGAGGTGATCACTAATCGTTCAATAGTGGAATCGCTGCCTGAAAATAATGACATAATAATGGTCGGTTTAAAAAATAGAAGGTCGTAATACACATTAGTTCATACATAAAAATAAAAAACCTTTTGGAAGTTCCAAAAGGTTTAGATTTCTAATTTTATTTTATTTTTATTTATAATGGAGATGAAGGCAATTGAAATTTGCTGATGGCTAAATTCGTTCCTTCTCGTACAGAACCATAATACATTTTTGAGCGACCTGTTTCTGTATCCCATACTATTAAATACCAAGCAGATTTATCATCACTCGTAATCACAGATGTCATAGACATCTGGTACTTACCCGTAGCGTACATAGTTTGGGGGGCATCTGCTTGTGCAGGAGTAGCAGAAAATAAAATAGCAGCTATACCAAAAAGCATTACGCCTACTGCACAGAATACTAAAGCAATACCCTTACATTTTTCAAAAAAAGAAGCACTTTTCATAATTGTTGTTTTTGTATTTATAAATATGTTTTACTCTTTTGCTTATCTAATATAATTCTTTTCAAAGCTAATGCCAAGATACAAAAAGCCTAAAGTATTTGAGCTGTTTTGTTTTTTTTTTTGGATGCTCGTTACCAAGGCCAAGTGCTGCCCCCCGATGTATTGGGTTATGTCTTGCAGTTGGAATGCTTCCCTAATTAGGCCAAACTGTACTCAAAAAAAGAAATATCACCATTTTGCGACAATCCATAATTACAGGCTGGAAATAATCTTTCTAAATTCTGACCTATAGTCGCTTTTAACGTTTACTTTTAATAGCTACTCTGTATACAAATTGTGAACAAAGTGCAGTTTTCCACACTCTTATTGTGAATAGCTGTTTATAAGTGGATAAAACAGGCTTTTATGCCCCATCTTTTTTTATTTTTTCAAACAAAAAACAGACGCAAAAAAGTGAAATTTTGACTAAAAACACTATTTCTGCCTTGGAGAAGGGGCTATTTCTAGGGTCAATTGACTATTGCCACTGCTTTTGACCAAGTTGATTAAACGCCATTCTCCACGCAATAGTTGAACAATTCCGATGCGTACCTCTTGGCCTAATTGCGCTTGCCAATATTGGGCTGCTGCTTGGAGAGCGGCGACTTCTTCCTTGATTTTGGCTTTGTTATGCCCTAATTTTTCAATGTCTTGGGTCAAGTGTTGCAATAAGACCAACGAGCCATTTACTAACTGCAATACCAAGTCCACCGTGCCGTTGTAATAACGCTGTGTTTGGTCATTGCCATAGCGAAAATCTTGATAGGTTTGGATGGCCTGAATGGGAAATTTGCTGTGTAGGCTCTGGTAAAATTTGCTGCTGTACTGCAACCATTGTTCTGCGCCCCAATAGTCTTGCAAATCGTGTTGTTCCAATAAATTGCTTGCCATTTTCAAGCGTTTTTCCTCTGCAATACCAGTTGGATTATCGGCCTGAATAAACGTAGCTAAGACAGGCTGCACTTGTGCAAAACTAAGCCCTTCGTCTTCCAATCTAGGCAACACTTTGCTAAAAGTTCGGGGGGCAGCCAATCGAAAATCTAAATTGGGGAATAAGCTCTGGGCTTGCTCTATCACCCTAGTTTGGAAGTGGTCTTGTGGTCCCGATCGCTCCTCCAAATAATCAATAGGATGCGGCACAATAACCGTAGTAGCCCGATTCACTTCATAAGAAAAATGCTTGATTTTCATTGGAATATGCTCCTCCTGCCACAACCAAAGCGCATGTTCGCCCTGCGTATCCAAACTCGGCAAATCCTCTTTTCCCTTGTGATACACCCGATTGAGCCATTTGGTGGGCTTTTTGGGTGCCGAAGGAAAAATCAGGTAATCGCGCGCACGAGTGATGCCTACGTACATCAAGCGAGCTTCTTCGGCTAGGGCCTCTTTTTGGGCTTCGAGGCGAGCAGGATGATTATTGACGGTTTCCTCTAGGGCGGTTTTACCTTTTTGGTCGGCATAGGGATTGATCCAATAACAGAGCAGACGATTGTCCAAGGGCTGGCGAATATCAATGTGTTCGGTTATTCTTACAATTCTAAACCCCCAAATATTTTCTCTCAAATTATCCATCAAATTATGACAAATAACCACCGGCCACTCCAAGCCCTTGCTCTTGTGGTACGTCAATACATTGACCGCATTTTTGCCTGCACCTTTGCCCTGCTCGTCCAAGCCCTCTTTTGCCAAGCCATCTAACCACAACAAAAAGCCCCCCAAGGTGGCTGCACTATGCAAACGTTGGCAAGTTTCTTCGTAATCCAAAGCCAGTTTTCTCAAGGCATCTATATTGTCCAAACGCTGTTGCTCATTGCTCCAAGCCGCTACTTTTCTACGCAAATCCAATTGCTCTATCACACTGTTTACAATCTCAGTGGCGGAGAGTTCTTTGCTCTTATAACGCAATTCTCGCAAGGTGAGAATATCTTTATTATCATGTCCCCAAGCCTCTTGGCCTGCCTGTGTAGCGCGCTCCAACGCTTCTAAATATTCCAAACGATTGGCAATAATATCCTCTATTGTTTTTTCTTGTGTTAACAATAGAATTTCGGCAATAGCCAGTGCATCATGCTTGTTGAGAATATAGCGCAAACAAGCCAGCAGCAGGCTTGCCTCGGCTGTTTGGAGCAAGCCATCTCTCGATATAGAAGCCTTCAAGCCTTCTTTATTGAGGGCGGTTGCTACGATTTGGCAGGTATTATTGGAACGACAAAGCACCGCTATATCGCCTGCTTCTAAGGGCCGCACCGCATTAGAACCCTTGATTCTCACTTGCCAATTCTCACTCAAAATCTCCTTGATACGACTAGCAATACACTGCTCAAACCAAGGGCTACCCGGCATTCTATTGCCCTCATACACAAAATGCCAATGCTGGGCAGCAGTGCCTAAATTTGGGTTTTCTTTTGCTTTTACAAATTCATCGGCCGTAGCCAAGGCAATGCGTTCCACCGGCATATCTTCTCCAAAAGCTTCCACAAACAAACCATTGGACAAATGCACCAAGTCTTGCCGAGAACGCCACGATTGGGGCAAATTCTCAATATTATCGGTGCTTTCCATCACGGCCTTCATCAAATCTGGGGCTGCCCCTCTAAAACCATAAATAGATTGTTTGGGGTCGCCCACCCAAATAGACTGGTTGGCAATTTCGCTCAACTGCAAAAATATCTTGAGCTGAATAGGATTGGTATCTTGAAATTCATCTACTAGTAACAAATCAATTTCATCCTTCAGTACTTCTTGTACGAGTGGATGATCGAGCAGTTTGAGAATGAGGACTTCCATATCAATATAATCAATGAGTCCACGTACTTTTTTGTACTCCTCATACTCTTGCAATACGGCAATGGCGGTATCAAACAAGAGGCTCACGTATTCCTTGATTTGAGCATGAAAATCGGGATGTTCGATGTGTGTTTGGGCAAAGGTTTGTAAATCTTCTACATCTTCTCGGCTTTTTTTGGGGGCTTTGAGCTTGCTGATGCGCGCCCAATCGTACCAATTGAGAAAACCTCTACTTTTGAGGGTGTTCAACATGCCTCTCAAAGCAGATAATAGAGTAATTTTACCCTTAGTGCCATCTTCATTCTCTTCTACATCGTGGATGGTTTGTTGTAATAATTGTTGTAATTGACTATTAAAATAACTAGCTGGGCGTTCGCTGGGCGGCGGCAATAGCTTAAAAAAGCTTTCTATAGAATACTGCTTGCTTTCTTCCAAAGTGGCCAAATCAAAATTATTGGAACGAGCCAAATCGGTCAATTGCTTCAAATCTTTGCGCCAATCTCTGCGATTGCGGGCACTTTTATTGAAGCCTAGCTTTTCGCCCAGCACCTCAATTTGCTGCACCCGCTCTAGGGAAATCACATTGGCCAAGGAACGATTAAAAATGCTTTGCTGGTCGGTATCGGCCACAATGTCTACTTCGGGCGAAACTCCAGCCTCAAAAGCAAAACGTTTGAGCAATTGTACCCCAATGGCATGTACCGTTCCAATCATAGCATTGCCCAATTCGTCGGCCTGCTCGGTCAAGTCATTTTCCAACAATTCAACACGGACACGCTCTTTTAATTCGGCGGCAGCCTTATTGGTAAAGGTAGTTGCAATAATACCAGAAGCACGCACTTGGGCTTCTTGCCCATCTTTAGGGCTTAACAAAGCCGCCATTTTCTTGGTCAAGGTATGGGTTTTGCCACTGCCTGCGCCTGCTGATATGATTTTTAAATTCATTCGTTATCTTGCTCTGATTGTAATATGGTTCGCATTAGTACAATAATAGTCATTTTTGGTTAATTCATGCGCCCTGCTACAATGCAGGTTTTCTTAAAACGTTGGACCGTGCCATTGGGGTTAAACAGCTCTATGGTGAGCAAATGAATGCCTACTCTAGCTTTCTGACCATTATTATCAGTGCCATCCCACTGCAAACTGCCCTCTCTGTCCAATAGTTCTCCATTGACCAAATTTCGGATTAATCGGCCTGTGGCATCATAAATATCAATATTCGCCACGTATCCAATATCGTCTACATTGTAATTGATTAACAAGAAATCTTGGTAGCCATCTGCATCGGGCGATAGGGTTTCTACTGGCAATTGTATCAGGTCACTGCCGGCTATATCATTGGTCAGGAAAACAGAATTTTGATAGGTGGGAGTGGCATAGCCTACGGTACTAGCAGCAGAGTGCCAGTTGTTGGCATCATTGGTAGGGGCCGTTTGGTCAATGCGCTCTAGCGAAACCCCATTTTTATCATCAATGAGGGGCGAGTGGAAATCTTCTTCATAATCAAATTGATCTAAGACTTTGACTAAATAAGCTATCTGAGGGTTGCCAAATTGATCCAAATAGGCCGAATCATAAGCCGCATACAAGAATACCGAACCTTCTTTGTCGGCAAAAGTGGGCAAGTCATTTTCTACAAAATATTCTGGATTGAGCGTAGTGTACTGTGTCCGCACCTGATTGGCTTCTTCGGTGAGTACGACGTATTCCTTTGGAAAAATCAACCAATCTACGTCAATAGGACGGGTTTGCAAGGTCGTGGTATTGGCCAAATTTCCATCCTCAACCACCGCATTAGAAACCACCAAGTCGGCCGCATTCAGCACCTTATCAGAATTATTATACAATTCTATAAAATCTTCTCCGCCTACTACGGGATTAAACAAGATTTCGTTCAGAATCAAATCGCCCTCTACAATGGGTTCGGGCAGTGCAAATCGTGCTGTATTTTTGAGTGCAATGGGGTTGCCGAGGCAATCGGTTATGCGTGTATTCATGGTAACTGTATAGGTATTGCCTAGCACCAAAGGTTGATCTAAGGTTAGCACCACGCTATTATAAAATGGCAGTTCTAAGATAGAATTCACCACCGATAAGCCCCCTGTAATGCTGTAATTATTGGGGTTTAGCGTACTCGTATCGTTCATGCCTTCCGAAAAATACACCCGCACGGTCAGACTATCCAATGGAAAGGCACGCAGCGCATCAGGGGCTTGTTGGTCTGGCCCTGTTTCCAGAATGGAGTTGCGTGTAGCAGGCGTACCGCCTAGCAAATTCTCACAAGCACGCCAATTGCTAAAGCCCTCACAGGGGCGTTCTGGATTGGCACGCTCCAATGACCAGCCGCCATCGTCTTTATCGGCATTCTGATACCAAAACAATTCATACGCAACCGCATCAATAATCTCGCCTGTAGGGTCGGCCAATAAAAGTTCATCGCTGGTATTCAAATCAGGAAAAGGAGACACGGGCAGCGCATTGCCAAAACTAGTCAAACTAGGATCAGCAGCATTATAAATAATAACATGCTCTCCCGGGCGCAAAATAAAAAAGGGCAAGCTGCTCACCACAGAGGAGGCATCGGTAAAGGTGAAATTCTCTAAATTAAAAATCTTATTGCTTCTGTTGTACAGCTCTACATATTCGGTTTCGGGCAATCCTACAGGTGGATTGGGGTCGGCCATTATTTCATTGATAATAATATCATAATGGGTGGCTGCGCCAGCTTCAAAATACATAAAACTAGCCGTGGGGCTTGCCAAAGGATTGCCTACACAATCTTCTAAGTTGTTGAGTGTAACGGTATAGGTGATTTGATCCACCATATTGGCACTCAAGGTCAGCAGCACTTCTGTCTCAGACAGCACAATTACGGTTACAATAGTGGCTCCATTATTAATACTATAATTGCTGGTTTGACTCGCCAAATTGGTATTCAAAACATCATCAAATTCCAATAAGATTTGATTGCTTCCAAATTGGCGAATGCGGCTTACGCCCAAAGGCGTATTGTCAGGCGTATTGTCCAATACTAAATTGGCTGCCCCTGGTGTGCCTCCTGCGGCGGCTATAGATGCCGTCCAATTGGAGCCTCCCTTGCACAACAAATTGGGATTGATGAGTGCCAAGCTCCATCCCCCATCATCTTTATTGGCATCTTGATACCAATCGTCATCATAATCTACACTATCTAGGGTAGTTCCATTATCATTGTACAATTGCAACAACTCCCCGCTATTGGTCAGGCTCAAACTACTCACAGGCACTACAATTCCATAGCCATTCATCAGTGGGGCATCAGCCGCTTCACACACAATAGCATACTCATTGGGGCGCAATATTTGGCTGGGCAGGGTTCGGTTGCTGCTTTCAAACAAGACGTAATTGGCGAGGTCTAGGTTTTTATTAGAATTATTAAACAACTCTACATACTCTACCTCTGGCAGTCCTACTTGTGGGCTTGGGTCGGCCATTATTTCCGTGATAATTAGCTCCTGATAATTGGCTCGTTGAATGGTGATGTAAGTAAAGGAATCCATTGCATTGTTAGTAATATTTCCCGTGCAATCGGTCAGTCCATTGACCGTAACCGTATACTGCGTGCCGTCCGTCATTGCCGTTCCAAGCGTGAGATTGACGGTTGTGGCCGCCACCAAACTGGCATTGGTAATGGTATTGTTGGTAATCGTATAATTGCTGATGATGGTAGCGGTATTGTCCAACAATTGATCAAATTCAAGCACTACGGTTGTGGTTCCTGCAAAGGTAGCACTCAGCAAGGCTGGTGCTTGGGTATCGGGAGTGTTGTCAAACACCGAATTTTGTTGGCCCGGTGTTCCACCTGCTGGGTCATTGGAGGCAATCCAATTGCTCGCCCCTTCACAAACCAAAGTTGGGTTGATAAGTTCTAAAGACCAACCGCCATCGTCTTTCGCCCCATCTTGATACCACGATAATTCATACTCTACGCTGTCTATGGTTTGGCCAGTGGCTGTTTTTAGTTGTAATAATTCGCCGCCATTGGTGAGTGTCATAGAGCCAATATCTAAGGTTGTTCCATAGGCTGCATAGGCCGTTGCATTGGCACTAGCGGTTAGTACAACCATCGAATCTGGTGCTAGTATGAAGCTGGGCAAATTTTTATCCGAGCCATCATTAAACACCAAACTCCCTAAGTCTATGTACTTGCTGGAGCGGTTGAGCAGTTCTACAAATTCGGCATTGGGTAAGCCTACTTGTGGGCTTGGATCGGCCAAAATTTCATTGATAACAATATCTTGTAGGGTGGCTGGTTGTATATTATAATAAATAAAAGAAGCGGTCGTGTTATTACTAGCATTGGCATTCAAATCTGCTACCCCATTGGCGGTAATGGTATAATTGATTCCTGTTGTGAGGGGGTTGCAAGTCAAGTGTACCAAGGTGGGATCTACGCCGTCCAATTGAGCATTGGTAATGCTGCCGCCATTATCCAAATTATAATTAGCAGCCACATTGGCAGTAGCAGCATCCACTGGCTCATCAAATACCACATCTATATTGGTGGCACTCAAGGGCGTGGCACTGACTAAGTTGGGCGGTATTACATCAATAAACAAGGGCGCAACTCGCACATTATCATAAAAAAACTTATCGCCTCTAGTGGTGGTGTATGCAGCCCAAAAACCAAAATAACTGCCTGTAGTGTGAGTGGCATCGGTAAAGGTTCCTTCCAAGCTGTAATTAGTACCGCCTGCATAATCGGCATACACCTCCCAAAAACCTGTGGTACTTCGTATGATTCGGAAACTAACATTGGGATTGTTAGCCACTGCGCCATTGGTGCCGCCAAAAATACGGGTGCTGCTGCCGGCATCTAGTCGGTAAATTTCGATAGAGTCGGCACTGCCACTAGCACCTATTTGCAAATAATAGCCATCGTTAACCGCTGTTAGGTCACTTTGATCGGCTTGCAAATACACCCGTGTTTGGTTGGAGGTGGAGGGCGCAAAATCTAAGCGCAAGTAAAATTCCCAATGGGCGGTGTCTTGAATAGCGGTGGCGGTACTCAAATAGGAGGTAGCCGAGTTGCCCAAATTATTGCTTTGCAATTCGCCTGCTGTGACTACAAAATCGGCACTATTGCCCAGCCAAGTGGGGTTATTGGTAAAATCACCATCTGAAAAATCATCTTGTAGGATTTGAGTGTGAGCAATTGGTAAACAAGAAATAATTGCTACGAATAACACAAAAATTTTCATAAAACTATCGGTTGCAAAGCTTTGGGAGAACTTGAATTTGAGATTCAAAATAAGGAAAATTAAGCAGGGATAGATTAACTGTAAGTTAAAATTTAAGAAAGCCCTTCTTAGCGTGTCTGTTTCCGTCTGCTCTTGGAGCTGTCCTCTTGCTAATTATGATAGTAGGATAACCTCTTTTCTAGCAAAATCTCTTTATCTTTGAAGACATTTTTTGATTACTTTTTCAATATTCAAATCATATCATTACAATGAAAATTGCTGTTGTTGGTGTTACAGGCATGGTTGGCCGTGTTTTGTGCCGTGTTTTGGAGGAACGTGCTTTTCCTATTACTGAATTTTTGCCTGTAGCTTCTGAACGTTCGGTGGGTAAGTTGATCACGTTCAAGGGTAAGGAGCATACCATTATCAGTATGCAAGAGGCCATTGAGCAAGCACCTGACTTGGCTATTTTTTCGGCTGGTGGAGCTACGGCCAAGGAGTTTGCGCCCTTGTTTGCGGCCAAAGGCACTACTGTTGTTGACAATTCTTCGGCTTTTAGAATGGATGCTGATAAGCCGCTGATTGTTCCTGAAGTCAACATCAATACGTTAAAACCTACGGATAAGATTATTGCCAATCCCAACTGTTCTACCATACAATTGGTGGTAGCCTTGCAGCCCTTGCACGAGGCTTATGGCATTGATCGTTTGGTTATTTCTACTTATCAGTCTATGACAGGCACAGGGGTAAAGGCGGTGCGCCAATACGAAGCGGAGTTGCAAGGCGGAACGGCTGAAGCGCCGGCCTATCCACACCCTATTTTTGAAAATTGCCTACCGCATTGTGATGTTTTCTTTGATAATGGCTATACGCGTGAGGAGTTGAAATTGGTGAATGAAACCCGCAAAATTCTTGGCGATGATAGTCTCCGAATTACGGCTACAGCCGTGCGTGTTCCTGTCAAGGGCGGCCATTCTGAAAGTGTTAATGTGAGCTTCAAAAAAGATTTTGATATGGCCGAGGTGCATCAATTATTGGCTGCTGCCCAAGGATTGACGGTATTAGATAACCCTGCCTCCAATAGCTACCCAACCCCTTTGCAAGCCATGGATAAAGATGGTGTTTTTGTAGGGCGTTTGAGACGGGATTTGTCCAATGACAACACCCTAAATATGTGGGTAGTAGCCGACAATTTGCGTAAAGGCGCAGCTACCAATACCGTGCAAATTGCCGAATATCTATTGGAACAAGGTTGGTTGCCACAGCCAACATCTACCCTCCTTTCTAACTAGTCTTTTGCCCCTAATCTATTTTTATAAAAAGAGTCTAAAACTGTACAAAATACCTTTTTTTGCACAGTTTTAGACTCCCTATATGGAGATTGTTTGTTTTGTATTGTACTGAAAAAAGAGTATTATTTTTTGTGATAAAATTATTTCAATAGATACAATTGTTTTACTTTGTGTTGGTATACGACCAATTTGACGCTCCATTACCTACCTCCACAATAAATAGCCTTATAATTCTTAGTTGCTTGGAATTTCCCAAGACCCTAGCAGTTTATTTTTAACGGGATGCTATGATACCTGAATTGAAACAAATTCGAGAAGAGATATTAGACTTAAGCGACTTCAAAGCTGATATACAGTTATTAGAGGCGTTGGCTAATAATGCCGTCTATTGTCTAAACCAGCATCAAAAAAGCTCCTCTTCTACCCGTCTCAAACAGGCTATTGCTATTGTTATTACAGATGTGCTCAACACCCTCAACAAGGAAATAGAGTGGGCCAAAGAAGAGATGGATTCGGAGGACGAAGAAGAATATCGACAACTGTTTGTCAAGGCCAAAAACCAAATTATTGCAGATATTAATCAGCTTTTCTAGGGGCCTTACTTCGTGGATTACAGCCATTCTATTTTTTGGGCAATAGGCTCGCGTTTGGCTGGGCTTGCTGGCATATCGTGGTAGCCCAAATACAGAAAACCCAAACATCTTTGCCCCTCATTAAGATTCAAAAAAGCACGGCATTTATCGTGTGCTATGGTAGCTGGCGAACTCCAATAGGCACCAATTTGGTGGGCAGCAGCACTGAGCCAAATATTTTGTACGGCCATAGCAGTGGCGGCTATTTCTTCCCATTCGGGCACCCGCTCTTCGGGGTCACGCTGCATACAAATCGCCAATATATGAGAAGATTGCCTTGGTTTTTGCTTGGTTTTGTTGTATTTTCTTTCAGAAAAGGTTTCGGCCGTGGTTTTTGCTTGGTACAATTCGGCCAATAAATCGCCCAATGCTCCAAGTTTTTCGCCTGTTATCACCTTAAAACGCCAAGGTTCCGTCAAACGGTGGGTAGGCGCGTGATTTGCATTTTCTAACAACTCCATTATTATATTATCCTCAATCACCCTTGGAAGGTAAGCATGTGGATAAATGGAACGACGTTCGCGAATAATAGTAGTAGTAGATTCGGCTAAATCCAATGAATTGGAGGCATCCATAATTGATATGTTTTTGCTAAAATAAAGACAAGGTATAACATAACAACAAGTTACTAGAAACTGTTTTATTGCCCTTATAGAAACTGTTAAAATGCTCTAAAAATAGTATTGTTTATCAATAGCCGATTAGCATCAATCGTTAAGTTTTGAGCTGTTATTCATTCTACACTATACCAAACTATTATTTATGAAAACCCATTCAAGGTTCACGCTCGACATTGTCTTACAATCCTTGGTTCTGATTCCAATGCTCTTTTGTTATTGCCTGATGCTCTTTGAACTCTTCTTTGTGGTTTGGGCATTGCTAATTCAATTAGGCGTAGGCATCATTCAATTGTCTAGTGGGCTTTTTTTCGCCATTGTCCGAAAATCGGACTGGCACAAACGCTATTTTTTATCTGCTGGTGGCTATGTGCTTTTTTTGATATTCTTTTTGCTATTTATGGGCAGCGGTGGTGATGATGGGTTATTTTTTACCTTTTTTGGTATTTTTAGTGGGTTCATTCCAGTCTGTATTGCTATTTGGTATTATTCCAAAAGCTTGACCTATCACAAAAATTACCAACCGCCTAGCCAACAACAGCAACGAGGAGCAGATGATGTATTGGATGATCTTTTTCAGTTAGAAAACTAGAAAATTGCTTATTTTGGTAAGGATGTTATTTAGGATATTTACCAACAACGATCTATGTCTTCCTACTACAATACCTTTGCAAGCAGGAGTGTGTTTTTTCAAACGGCTCTGTTTTTGCCCATGCTCTTATTCTATATTTTGCCCTTTTTGGCTGAACCGGGCTTATTGATTTTGGGGCTATTTTTCCAATTAATACTTGCATTGGCACAAATTCTACTCAGTGTATGGCACGTAAGCAAGTACCGTTCGGCATTTCACAAAAAACATTTAAAGTATACTCTTTTTTATGGCTTAGGCATTGTGGTGGCCTTCTTTATTTTGGCAGCAATAGGCAATGATACCTTAGCAATAATAGCTGGAATTCTTGGCTTTTGTATCATCCCTATCATTGCAGCAGCTCTTTTTATATACCAGAGCCACAACCTAATAAAAGACCCCAATTTTCCTCCTGCGCCCCAATATACGTCCAGCAACGACTTGCTCGATGATTTTCACATTCAATAAAAAGCACAAATTTTCTAAACTTTCAGAAAAAAATGAAACTTTGTAGATAAGGCACTCGTTTCTACTAAAAACAATTGCTTTATTCATCTTTTAATTACATTATTATGAACAATGCCACCCGTCAATACCACCCCGAATTTGTTGGACAAGCCCTGATTTACCTTATTATGATGCTCGGATATTTGGGCGGCCTACTCCTTGGTGAAGGAGGGCTATTTATAGCCCTTATTTTCCAGTTTTTTGTGGGTGTATTTCAGGTCTTGAGTGGTTTTGTTCATACGGTGGCCTATCGTTCTAGTATACATGGCAAATACTTATTGGGGGTGCTGGCCTATTTTAGCACCTTGGGAGGAGGTATTTGGCTCAGTAACGTGTTGAGTTTTTATTCTTCTACACAAACTTTTTTGGGTATTATAATGCTAGCCATCGTCCCCGTTGCCATTGCTACGTGGTATCTCAATATGCTGACTTGGTATTATGGGGGCAAATATCCTACTATTAATAATAAGGAGCAAGAAGTGGCTATGGATATTTTGGATGATATTCGGGTGTAATGTATCTACTAATTTAAACAAAATCCCCCTGAAAAACCTTTTCTTTGTAGCTGGTGGCAGCCCCTATCCCCTTTTCATTATTACCATAAGAACTAACAATAACATTATCAATGGCTTACGATATTATTTTATACGGTGCAACAGGTTTCACAGGCAAACAAGCAGTTGTTTATTTTCAAAAACATGCGCCCAAAGACATCAACTGGGCGATTGCTGCTAGAAATGCTAAAAAATTGGACGCATTAAAACAAGAATTGCAACTCTCTGTAGATAGTTTGGTGGCGGACGCACAAGATGCCCAAGCTATTGATGATTTGGTGCAACAAACCAAAATAGTACTCACCACTGCAGGCCCTTATGCACTTTATGGTAGCAATTTAATAGGCAGTTGTGCCAAACATGGTGTCCACTATTTGGACATCACAGGCGAAGCGCCTTGGGTAAGAGATATGCTCCAACAACATGGCCAAGCAGCCGCCGAATCGGGTGCTAAGATTGTTCCTTTTTGTGGCTTTGATAGCATTCCAGCCGATTTGGGGGTTTCTATACTTCGACGTTATGCACGAGAAGAGGGCTTAGGTGATCTTTCGCGTGTTAATAGTTATTACACCCTATCCAAAGGAGGCTTAAATGGCGGAACGCTCCTCTCTGCACTCAACATGTTGGAACAAGGCGAGTCTAAGAGTTTGGTCAATCCCAAATTACTGTTGGGCGATGTGCAAGAGACCCATTTTCTAAAACGTGAAAAATACAACTGGAAAGCACAATATGCCGCTATTATCAACAAATGGGTTTATCCTTTCTTTATGGAGGCCATCAACCAAAAGGTAGTGTACAGAAGTATTGGCCTCGCTCCCCAATATGGTTTGCCGCAGCCCGAACAATTCATTTACAACGAATACCATGCAATTGGCAAAAAGCCAATGCCCGCAAGAATGGCGGCTTATGGCATGGCTGCCTTTGCAGGATTGGGCCAATTTGGCATTTTTAGAAGCCTTTTCAAAAAATTAGGCCCTGCATCGGGCGAAGGCCCTAGCCAAGAAAACATAGAAGAGGGCTTTTTTAAAGTACAACAAATTGGGACAACTACTAGTGGCAAACAAGTACAATTGACCTTTAGTTATCCGGGTGATGCTGGCAACAAAGCAACTATTTGCTTCTTGTGCGAAAGTGCGTTTTGTTTGTTATTAGAAAAAGACCAACTGCCCGAGCGCAAAGGATTTTTGACCCCGAGCTTGGCCTTTGGCGAAACACTCGAAAAACGCTTGCGTCAAGCTGATACTAGCATAAAAATAGCTACCTTGTAATAGTCTATTAATCAAACTATTACAATTCTAATTATTATGCAGTTATCTAAAAATGTTATAGGTTTAATCATCTGTTGTCTATTTTTATTAATTCCCATATACATGCTCATCACACAAGGCTCTATTGCTAGTAATGGGGTTGAAGTGGAAGCAACGGTGGTGGAGTTGACTCAAAAACGGCACAAAAACAAAGTTACTTTTTATCCAGTTGTTGAATTTTACCTAGAAGGCGGAGGCATCCATACGACTCAATTGACTTCGGGTTCCAATCCTTCTTTTTACCAAGTGGGTGATCCGATTGCTATTATTTATTCAAAGGAAGATCCCAATGAGGTAGTTTTGAACAACAAATTTGTGATTTATGGCATTCCTACTATCATGCTGGTATTTTTGTCCGCTTTTATTATTGGATTGTTATCCAAAATAAAAAAGGACCGGGCAGAAAACGCATAACTGGTAGGAAAAATATCGGTACAGGCCAAAATCTCGCCTATGCTACAATGGTACGGGCAGGGCTGTTAAGTTCTGGAAAAAACTAATCTGAATGCTGCTGGAAAAACCC